>CAYWQN010000001.1:0-13509 GCA_964460875.1 uncultured Candidatus Saccharibacteria bacterium
TAGAACTACAGTTTTCCAAACTGTTAGCAGGAGTTCGATTCTCCTATCCCGCACATGAAGCACGCGTAAGCGTGCGCAATGGCGTAGATAGGAGAATCGAACCGGAGCGCAGGTACCAGCTCAGCAGAGCTGGTCGCGCGTAGGGTGGTCAGGCGGAGTGAGGAGCGACGGCGACGAGCGAGCGCTTGACCGATGCGTGCCTGATTCTTATCAGGACACTTCTCCTATCCCGCACTTGAGAGAGTGAAACAGAAATGACCCGTTTTGGGTCATTTCTGTTTCCGAACGAACGTGCGCGAGAAGCGTGCAAGAAACGCTTATCGCACACCGTCTTATGCCGATTTCGGCGCGGTCAGAAGGTACTTCCTGCTTCCGTAGTAGAAGACGGCAATCAGTATCACGTCGCCTATCACATCCGTGGCGAACGTTCCCCAGGAGAACGGTTCTTGCGTATCCGCTCCGGAAATGGCGAGTGCGCCGGAAATGACAATGCCGAGAAGCTGTAGGGCTACGAGCGTGATGGTCGCCCACTTCACGAGTTTTGCCGGATGTTCTATGACGTAGCGTTTCATGACGTACCGGGCGCCGTATCCGCATCCGTACCAGGTGCTCACGAAGCTGGCGAGGAGGAGCAGTATCACCGAAACCGGAGGCGTGAGTCCGGAAAGGATTATGGCAATCGCCACGGCAATGTAGCCGAGGAGCGGCAGGGCGATGACCGAACTCAGGTAGTAATTGGCAACGAGGCGCCAGAACGGAATAAGAATCTTCGGTTTTTGTTCCATGCCGGCAGTATAAACCAGGCAAGGGGCGAACGTCCCTTACTCCACACCCGTTCTTCATAGGTCCTCATGCTATTTTTAGGCTATACGATTCGCTTATCCGCATAGAAAAAACAGCCCTATGAGAAAAGAAACGATTACCAAGAAGATAGGAACGGTGCTCACGGCAGTGGCGCTCGCCACCTCTGTGTTCAGCTCCATTCCCGCTTCGCATGTTTCCGCTGCTACGAGCGATTGCGGCTTCACCCGCGACCTCACTGAAGGCGTTTCTGGAGAAGATGTGCGCTGCCTCCAGAAGTACCTGAACGCAGAAGGATACGTGGTCGCGGCCAGCGGACCAGGAGCCCCAGGCGGGGAGACCAGTCTCTTCAGAGCTGCGACCGCAGCAGCGGTCGCCAAGTGGCAGACTGCCCATGGCATAAACGGCACGGGCACGTTCGGGCCGCTGTCGCGCGCAAAGTACAAGCTCATGATTCTGGGCGGCAGCACGCCGTCTGCGCCAGCCACCCCGACTCTGCCGAGTACGTCGGCTGCCATGACGGCGCGTCAGGCGCTCCTTGATGCCTTGAACTGGTATGAGCGCGCCTCAAACGATTTCGACGACGCTGAAGACGGCGACGACGATACCGGGAACGCCGATAACTACCTCGACGACTCACGCGATGCCTTGATAGGGGCGATGACCGCATTCTTGAACGGCAACCTCGCGGATGCGACCAACAAGGCCAATCAGGCCCGCGGCTACGCTGAGGATGCGTTTAACGAGATAGACGCGGACAACCGTAATGGCGACGAGAGCGACGCACAAGACGCCATCGATGACCTCGATTCCGCAATCGACGATGCGCAGGATGACATCGACGACGCCGAGGACGATGGCGACGACGTAGATGATGCGAATAAGCTTCTTCGCGATGCGAAGAAGAAACTTACGAAGGCGCAGGATGCGTTCGATGACGAAGAATGGGAGGATGCGATGGACTATGCCGATGATGGCATGGACCTTGTCGATCAGGCGCTCGATGAGGCCGGCATCTCAAACGGCAATGCCGATGAGAACGACGCGCAGGACGCGATAGACGAGCTCGACTCCGCAATCGACGATGCGCAGGATGACATCGACGACGCCGAAGACGATGGCGACGACGTGGACGACGCTAACGACATCCTCGACGACGCGCGCGATAAGCTCGACGACGCTGAGGATGCCTATGATGACGAGGATTGGGACGAGGTAATGGATTTGACCGATGAAGGTCAGGACCTCGTGGATGACGCCCTGGACGAAATCTAAAAGCAGCATGGTTAGAAGAGAAAACCGCGCCTCTAGGCGCGGTTTTTTCATACCTAAAGGTGTGTAGATGCGGTTTATTGCGCTAATCGCCATTTATTTTTAGAGGCGTACGATAGGGAAATGGAACCGCTTGCGTCCCGCATACGCCCGAAAGACCTCTCGGAAGTCGAGGGGCAGGAACACCTGGTAGGAGAAGGGAAGCCGCTTCGCGTGGCGATAGAGAAGAAGCACAAGTTCTCTTTCATCCTGTGGGGGCCGCCCGGGACCGGGAAGACGACGATTGCGCGCATTTACGCTACTGCCTTGGACGCGGAACTCTATGAGCTTTCCGCGGTCTCAGCAGGGAAGGACGACATCCGTAAAATAGTGGATGGGGGAGCGAGAGCGGGGAAGTTAGCGCTCGGGAAACCGAAGGTACTGTTTCTCGACGAGATTCACCGGTTCAACAAAAGCCAGCAAGACTTCCTGCTGCCGTATGTCGAGAGCGGGGAACTGACCTTGATAGGAGCTACGACCGAGAATCCGTCGTTCGAGGTCGTTCCGGCACTTCTTTCACGGTGCCGGGTGTTCGTGCTGGAGCCTTTGTCTGAAGAATCGCTAAAAGCGATACTCAAACGCAGCAAGATTAAGCTAGGGAAGGGAAGTTTCGACTGGCTCATGGGGTATGCGAACGGAGACGCGCGAAAGGCGCTCACCATCCTCGAGGGCGTCCATAAGCTGTACGGCGAGGTGACGGTAGAGGCGCTCAACAAGGCTGAAGAGTCCTCGCATCTGCGCTACGACAAGAAGGGCGATGAGCACTACGACACTATCTCCGCGTTCATAAAAAGCATGCGCGCAAGCCAGCCGGACGCTGCAATGTATTATCTGGCGCGTATGGTTGAAGCAGGCGAGGACCCTTTGTTCATCGCGCGCCGCATGGTCATCTTTGCCTCTGAGGACATCGGCCTTGCGCAGCCTACGGCTCTTGTAGTCGCGAACGGCGTATTCCGCGCCTGCGAAGTCATAGGTTATCCGGAGTGCGCCATAAACCTCTCGCACGGAGTGGCGTATCTTTCAAACGCACAGAAGGACCGCTCGGCATATGACGCGCTTCGCGCAGCGCAGGCTGACGTACGCGAGACCGGAAACCTACCCGTGCCGAAAAATATCCGGAACGCGCCGACGAAGCTCATGAAAGAGCTGGGGTACGGCAAGGGCTATGAGAAATACGATACTGAGAGTTATATGCCCGACAAATTGAAAGGGAAGAAGTATTTCGAAAAATAAGGAAGGGCGCTCCTACTAGGAGCGCCCTCGTCTTTTTCTAACAAGACCAAGGAATTTGTGGTATCGACGCCATGGCATTTTGTAGTCATTGTTGGGAATCCAGCCACGGCAGGTTAGATGGTCAAACCGATTGGACCACACCCTGCGCATAACGACGAGACTTCCCGAATCCCCATTCTCAATGTGCTGGTAGTCGAGATACACGTCCTCGTGCTCAGGAACGTATTTTATGCTCAGCCGCTTGAAGGCTGCAGCCACATCACTGCCCGTGAACTCATCAGCATCGAACGAGACGAGTCGAAACTCGAGCTGGAACACAACGCTGTTGGTCACAGAAAGTATCTGGGAAGAACTGATTTTCAACATGCTCAATCCTCCTATCAGGCACCGAACCGTTCAGTGCCTGAATGGGAGGGGCGGCCGTGTGTGCGGCCGCCCCAATGCTTCCTCCTCGTTAGAACTGGTGGAACAAACCCAGGCTCAACACCGACCGCGTTTGGTCAGTATCTTGCCATCCGAGCCGGATTGCCGTCCGTTCGGTCGCCTGCCAGGCGAGGGTGCTATCAAAGCGGATGACGTCGCTTTGCTGCGTGATGTTTACGGCATCGCGCAGCTCAGCATTCACTGAGAGACTGTCCGTGAGCCGGTATGAAACCCGAACTCCCGGTTCGATCAGCGTGAGCGATGGCAAATCGTTCACTCCGACCAATTCGGCGACTCTGACGAGCGGCGCGAGCGTGAGATTTCCCCGAGTAATGGGGTAGCTCACGTCCGCGTACACTTCGACGAGGTCGTCCCGAGCATCTCCAAGCGAATCGTCCAGGTTCACTGCGAAGTACTGCAGCGCGCCCTGAAAACGAACCGGACCGATGTTCCTGTCATAGAACACCGAGCCGTCCACTTCGATAGCCGTACCCCCTTCGGGGCCCCAGCTCGCCCAACCATCAACTGACCACGGGCCGCAGGCGTAGGTGCCGCCTCCTTGGATCACCCAGCCGTCGGAACCGACGAGGCCGAGATCACCCAGGAGATAGCCGTCTGCGACTTTCGTGTTCACTGAGGTCGAGCATGCGGCGTTGGCGACGCCGCACAGCATAGTTGAGGAGAGAAGAGCAATTGCAAAAAGGCGCATGATGCGACCCCCTGAATGAACAGCCCCATTGCTGTCTAGAACACAAAATACACTATGTAGTCAAGTACGTCAACTATTGTCGAACAAATGTTGACATAATTTCGACAACAGATAGGCTTCAGGAATGGATACTGCGCTTCTTGGCTCGCTCGGCCTTTCTGAAGGGGAGAGACGCCTCTATACGGCGGTTCTGAAGGCTCGTGAAATCACCCCGGCAGCGCTCGCCCGTGCCGCCGGCTTGAAGCGTACAACCGCGTATAGCGCTGCTCGAGGCCTCGTCGACAAAGGCTTGCTCATAGAAGATGCGAGCAGGCGGCCCCGAGTGTTCGTCCCAGCGGGCCCCGAGGATATCGCTCTTGCGATAGAGGTCGAGAAGAAGCGGTCGGAAGAACGACAAGCGCTCCTCAAGCAGCTCGCCGACAACGTTTCCCTTGAGAACGCTGAAAAAGATTACCCGGTCCCGAAAATTCGCTTCATCGAGGAGTCGAAGATAAAAGAATTTTTCATTCAGGCTATGCCGCTCTGGAATCAGAGCATGCTCGCGACAAAGGAGCCGGTGTTCTGGGGCTTCCAGGACGCTTCGCTCGTGGAATATTACGAAGAGCAGCTCCATTATTGGTGGAAGATAGCGCCGAAGGAGTTCTCGACGAAGATCCTTACGAATCTCGGTGTCGCTGAAAAGCGCTTGAGCGCACAGTACGAGCGACGTGGCATCAAGTACTGGGGGGAGGCGACAAATTTCATATCTACTACCTGGGTGACAGGGGACTACGTGACGATGGTGAATACCCGGCAGCATCCCCACTATGCTATCGAGATACATTCGCGCGTGCTCGCGCATGATCAGCGCGAAGTGTTCCGGAACTTGTGGCCGCTGGTGGCGTAACGTAAAAACCGCCTCCCCTGGCGGTTTTTACGAAAGGAACGGAGAAAATCTTATTTGACTGCGTCCTTGAGCGCCTTTGCGGGGCGGAACTTCGGGGTGCGGGTCGCCGCGATACGGATGGTCTCGCCCGTGCGCGGGTTGCGTCCCGTGCGCGCGGGCCTGGCCTTTGCGACGAAGATGCCGAGGCCTGCGACGGAGACTTCATCTCCGCCCTTCAAGCCTGTCGTTACGCAGTCGATGAACGTCTCGACGGCGCGCTCTGCGTCTGCCTTGGTGCCGCCGAGGGCGGCCTGCACTTTGGAAACGATATCTGCTTTATTCATAGCCTTCTGAATTACTGGTAATCCCGCGGCCCGAGGTGCCATGGGTACCTAGAAAGTATAGAAAGTACGCCATATAGCGCAATAGGCCTTGCAAAACCGAGGGGATATTGAAAAATCCGCCATTAGGCGGCTTTTTCAAGCGGATGTCAAACTATGTTAGCGAGCGAATTCGACGACGCGGTTCTCGCGGATGATGTTTACCTTAATTTCACCCGGGTATTTGAGCTCTTCCTGCACGCGCTTGGCTATTTCGCGCGCCAATTTATGCATGGCGAGGTCCGTAACCTTGCCCGGGTTCACGAATACGCGGATTTCCCGGCCTGCCTGTATGGCATACACTTTCTCAACGCCCTCAAAGCCCTTTGCGATGCGTTCCAGGTCTCCGAGGCGCTCCAAGTAGCGCTCCACGGTGTCGCGACGCGCGCCCGGGCGTCCTGCAGACACGGCGTCTGCTACCTGCACGATGATGGATTCCGGCGTTTCGTACGGATATTCCTCATGGTGGCTCTGCATCGCCTGTATGACGCGCGTATCGATGCTGAACTTCTCGAGCAGGCGTCGGCCAATCTCTACGTGCGTGCCCTGCACCTCATGGTCGACCGCTTTCCCGATATCGTGAAGCAGGGCGCCGGTCTTTGCGACCATGACGTCTGCGGAAAGTTCCTCAGCGAGCATGCCGGCCAGGTGCGCCATCTCGACAGAATGCTGAAGGACGTTCTGGCCGAAGCTCGTGCGGAAGTGGAGACGGCCGAGAAGGGTAGTGAGGCGAGGATCAAGCCCCACAACGCCCACTTCGAACGCCGCCTCTTCGCCTTTCTGCTTCACTATCTCATCTACCGCTTGCTTGGCCTTCTCGACGGTCTCCTCAATCTTGGCCGGCTGAATGCGCCCATCGGCGATAAGCTCCTCAAGCGCGATCTTTGCTATATGGCGGCGAAGTGGGTCGAAGGACGAGAGAGTAATCTTGTCCGGAGCGTCATCGATGATGACATCGACGCCAGTAGCCCGCTCGAACGCTTTGATATTCCGGCCTTCCTTGCCGATAACCTTGCCCTTTATTTCTTCAGAAGGAATGTTGATGGAGAGCGTCATGACTTCCGCGTTGACTGCGTTTCCCATGCGATGGATGACGCTCATGAGTATCGAACGCGCCTTCTCTTCAAGGCGGGCGCGTCCGTTCGCCTCCAGTTTCTGAATGCGGGTCAGCACGGACTCCTCTTCCACCGCCTCAACTTCCTTGATGAGCCGCTCGCGCGCCTCCTTCTCGGAGAAGCGGCCGATACGTACGAGCTCTGCGCGGCGCTCCGCGAGCACCGTTTCAGCTTCCGTTTTCAGATTGCGTGCCTCGTTCTCGCGCGCTTTCACGCGCTCTGCCTCCTCAGCGAGCGTTCGCTCGCGTTCATCGAGGAATTCCTCGCGTTTCTCAAGGCGTTCGGAGGTTTTCTCGAGGCGCTCTTCGCGCTCCTCTATAGGGCCGAGCTTCTCAGCCTCGATTTGGTCTGCGCGCGCCTCCGCAGCCTTCTCTATCTCTGCCGCCTTTTCACGAGCTTCAAGAAGCTTCTGCTTCACTTCCAATTCCAAAGACCCGCGCTGTCCGAGCGCTATCAAAAGTCGCAGCACATAGCCGAGCGCGATGCCGGCGAGGCCGGAGAATGCTAAAAGGCTGAGGATCAATTTTATAGACATATCGTTCGGAACCTTCCCAAAATCTCCACCTGCTTCGTTGCGGGTCTCGCCCGGCCCATCCGCCGTACTCTTGTACGTCTACTTCGCCGGCCATCCCGCGCCTCGCATCTGAATTTTTTTGAAAGGTTCTGGAATTCTTTACGCACTTTTTAGTAGCACTTGGTATCGATAGTGTGTCAGCGGGCGTTTCTTTCGTGTCTGCTTCGGTCGTTGCTGACGGGAGGACTGTATCACGCTTCCTTGACTTGCGCGAAGCGTTGTTGCATGGTGTGCTTCTCAACCGACAACGACTGACGAGGTAGATGTGTTCGTACAGAGACGTATCGCTGGCTTTTCCGGAGGGCTCCGGCGGAACCAGGAAGAAATTGAGAGCTGGAAGGCTCGCATGAGCGCAGAGGGCTGGACGTGCTACACCAAGCGGTTCCGCGGCTGCATTCGTTTCGAGAAGTGGGTGCCGCCGGTCGCATTTTGCGACGGCCGTCAGCCGCTCCTGTTCCAGCTTCCGCGATTGCGGAAAAAACGGCGCAAGCGATGAGCGTGCGCCGTTTCCTTATGCTTCGTATGTGCGAACTATTTCGCCTTATAAACCGTGTCCACCAAGCCGTACTTCTTCGCCTCATCCGCCATCATGAAGTAGTCGCGCTCGACGTCCTTCTCGATCTTCGAGAGCTCCTGGCCGGAGGCCTTCGCGAGAATCTTATTCAAGCGGTCGCGCGTCGCGAGGATGTGCTTCGCGGTTATCTCGATATCGGTAGCCTGGCCCTGCGCGCCGCCCCACGGCTGATGAATCATCACTTCTGCGTTCGGAAGCGCATAGCGCTTGCCTTTCTCGCCAGCGGCGAGAATGACTGCGGCGGCGGATGCAGCCATGCCGACCACGACGGTGGAGACGTTCGGCTTCACATGGTTCATGGCGTCCAAGATGGCGAGCCCTGCGGTCACCGAGCCTCCCGGCGAGTTTATGTAGAGGGAGATGTCTTTCTTCGGGTCTTCCGCCTCGAGGAAAAGAAGCTGGGCGACGATGAGGTTCGCCATATCGTCCTCGATTCCGCCGGAGAGAAAGATAATGCGTTCCTTCAAAAGGCGCGAGTAGATATCGTACGCACGTTCGCCAAACTGCGATTTCTCGATAACCATCGGCACGAGCATGGAAGCACGGGGTGAATTGGTAGCCATAGTAGGGGTATCGTAGCAGAAAAAGAGAGACGGGTAAAAAGAATGCCGCGCGCCAAAGGCGCGCGGCATTCTTCTTTCTTTATCTCGCTACTGGCTGAGCTCTGCGGAAGAGCGGAGGGTCTTGAGGCCTTCTTCCTTCGCAATATTCGCGCCCCACATATAGAGGAGGCCGATAGCGACGAATGCGCCGAAAAGCGCTGCCGCTGCCAGTGAGCCGAGGGTCGATTTCGGCTTCAGCTCAACACGCGCGACGGCCCCGGCCTCCTCCATGGGTTCTTACTGCGCGTCGAATGATGCGTCGAGCTCGCCGAAAGCAGCGTCCACGCCGCTGTCAAAGTTGTCCGGCGACTGCGCCGAGAGATCTGCGGTGATAGCGTCGGGGTCCGTGGATGTTCCTTGCTCTTCAAGCGCGCTCACGTCCGAAGGCACGGCGTCGAGCGTATTCTTCTGCTGCCAGAGGTACCACGCGCCGAGCACGATGGCGAGGACGATGACGAGGATGCCGATAAGCGCGCCTGACGAGCGGTGCGACGGCGCAGGTGCCGGGGCGGGAGTCGGATTTGCGGGTTCCATAGTGTCCATATGGTGTGCGATTAGGAATTAGTATCTTCCGATTCTGGGTGAGCGACGCGCGGAAGAGCCTCTGCGGCAGCCCTCAAGGCTTCGTGAGCGGCGCGGATTGCCTGCTTTGCAGCTTCCATCAACGGCTTCACATCGTTCTTGAGAGAGTCGCGCGGGGTCTCAGAGGCAAGCGCCGTCTTCATGGCGTCTTTTACATCCTCTATCGCCGCTTCAGCGTCGGCAATCTTACTGTCAGCCGCGAGAAGCGCGGTCTCGGCGGAAGCCGTGTCTTCGCCTTTTGCCTTCAATTCGTCTATGCGGGCCTGGATGCGGTCTGAGATGCCGTGCAGGCGTACGAGCATCGCGTCTGCAATCTCGCCGAGACGCTCGGCGCGGTCTGCAACCCGCTCTTTAATATTGTCATCGAGCTTCGACTTCCACTCGCCGGTCGTAGAGGCGAAGTGGGCGCGGCGCTCGGAGAGAAGCTTCTCGAACAAGTCATGGCGCTCTCCCTGGTTTGCCTCAAAGAGATCGTGGCGCTCCTTCTGGTTCTTCTCGAAAAGGGCGCGGCGTTCTTCAGGAGTCGAGCTTCCGCTGCGAAGCGCCTCGCGCTCCGACTTGTGCTGCTCGAACAGGTCTTCGCGTTCTTGATGGTTCTGCTCCATCAAGTCATGGCGCTCCTTGGCGGCTTCGCGCGCATCGTGGGCCGGGCCGTCATCGTTTCCTCCGCGGACTTCAGTCTTGTCCCTCGGGGAGTCAGAGCCTCCTCCTCCGCTGCCTTGGTCTGCAAAGGCCGGCAGGGCGGTAAGGGCGAATAAAGTGATAAATGCTGCGATGGTTTTTTTCATGGTGTTCATAGTCTTATAAGACGCCGCACCGGGGCGGTGGTGACAGTAGTATACCGCTCCCGTAACGTCTGTTAGGAACGGCTGCCCAGGTATTTCAGGAGCACGAGGGCGCTCCGCTCCTCGTTTATGGAGCCGTCGAGGCACATGGATTTGACCTTTTCTTCATCGAACTCCTCTACCGTAATATCCTCTCCCTCATCGAACTCCTGCTCGGCCTTCCCGAAGGCAGTGACGACAAAGTAGTACAAGTCCCACTCCACCGTCGTGCCGCATACTGACTTATGGAAAAAGGCCAGGTCTTTCGCTTCTACGGAAAGGCCCATCTCTTCGCGCGCTTCGCGCACCGCCGCCTCTTTGGCCACTTCCGCTATGTCAGCGCCTGAGGCGAGCGCTGCGGAATAGTCAGCGAGCTTGTCAATAACCTTGCCGCCCGGGAGTCGGTAATCGTAGCCGCCGACCTCATGGCGCTCTTCTTTGGAAAGAAGGATCTTTCCTTCGTGCGGGATGATCAGGCGTACGCCCGGGGAGCGGCGCGCCTTCTCGAAGACCATCTGTTTCCCCGCTTGAGTAACGTCGAACTCCACTATCTCGAGTATCTTCCCCTGATATTTGATGGTTTCCATTCCCGGCACTATACCAGGAACGCGAACGGCCCCTCTCGGGGCCGTCCGTTCCGCATATGATGGCAGGCGCCTACTTTGCGAAGCGCGCGATGCAGTCGTTGATGACCTTGAGCGCTTCCTCCGGGCCTCCATAGCCCATGGTCTTGGTGGTGCCGCGCTTTTTGAGGTCCTTGTACGTGTTGAAGTGGTAGTCCACTTTTGCTTTCCACTGCTCGCCGAGGTCGTCGAGCGTTTTCACGCGGTCCCCGCCGTCGCGATCGTCTATCGGGACGCAGATAATCTTGTGATCCTTCTCGCCGCCGTCCTCGAAGTTAAGGACGCCGAGCACGCGGGCCTTGAGCGCGATGCCTGTCGGCATCGGCTCAGGCGTTACGACGAGCGTATCGAGCGCGTCGCCGTCCTCGTCGGTCGTTCCGGGGATGAAGCCGTAGTTCGCGGGCTTCGCGAAGATTTCAGGCTCCACGCGATCGAGTTCGAAGGTCTGCTTCTCGCGATTGTATTCTATTTTCAAGATAGAACCCTTCGAGACTTCGATGACCGTCGTGATGACGCCGGATTCGATATCAGTCGGAGGGTAGAGCTTGTCGTAGTCGGCCATAGTGACGGTGCGTTAGTTGTTCGATTCTACTATGCGTCTTCCTTGTCGCGCGCCGACTGGCTGTCGACAAGCGGCACTTCGCCTTCGGCAGAAACGGTAAGCTCTTCTTCAGCCGGCAGCTCTGCTTTCGTGATGCTGTCGTCCTTTATGACCTCGGCCGGGGTTTCCGTTGGCGTAAGTCCTGCTTCTTCAGAAGGAGTCTCTGCGTCGTCGGGCGTTGCAGATGCCGCTGCTTCGTCGGCAGCTGGCTTCTCGCCGCCTACTGAATTGATGTCGATGTTCCAGCCGGTCAGTTTTGCGGCAAGGCGGACGTTCTGGCCGCCGCGGCCGATAGCCAAGGACTGCTGATCTTCAGACACGGTGACGGCAGCGCGATGCTCTGCCTCGTCGAGGACGACGTCAGACACGGTCGCTGGCGAAAGTGCCTCCTTGATGAACGCCTTCGGGTCTTCGGACCATTCGATGATATCGATGCGTTCGCCGCCGAGCTCGCTCATGACGGTAGAGACGCGGACGCCGCGCTGTCCGACCAAGGAACCCACGGGATCCACGTGCGGATCAAGGGAGGCGATAGCAATCTTCGTGCGTGCGCCAGGCTCGCGCGCGATGTTCTTCACTTCAATTGAGCCTGCGGCCAATTCCGGCACTTCAAGTTCGAAGAGCTTCACGATGAACTTCGGATGTGCGCGGGAAAGACGCAGGTATACGCCGCGGAAGCCCTCGTCTACCGCATTAAGGTAGGCGCGAATGCGCTCTCCGGGGCGGTAGCGCTCTCCCGGAATCTGCTCCTCGTAGGGGATGACGCCCGTTGCTCGGCCGAGGTCGACGAAGAGGCTGCCGCGCTCCACGCGCTGCACGCTTCCGGAGACTATCTCGCCCTTCTTGTGGCCGAACTCGTCGAGGATGGAGAGCTTCTCCGCCTCGCGAATCTTCTGGATGACCACCTGCTTTGCGGTCTGGGCTGCGATGCGGCCGAAATCGTCCTGCGGCTCCAAGGGGAAGATGATTTCGGAACCGAGGCCAGCGTCGCGACGGATGCGGCGAGCGTCTTCAAGAAGGATGTGCTTCTCGGCGTCGTACCGCGGGAGCTCGCCCTCAGGCGTCTCTTCGTAATCCCCGCGCGGGTGGTACTCAGGCTCAGCTTCGCCCTCTTCGGGGAAGCGGACCATGGTGTCGTCCACGACGGTCTTCACCTGCTCGAACGCGACCGTGCCCGTGTTCATATCAAGGACGGCGCGCACGACCTGGCCGCGCTTGCCGTACTCCTTCTTATATGCGGTCGCCATGGCGCTCTCGATAGCGTCTATCATGGTCTCCTTGGTGATGCCCCGCTCCTCGAACTCCCCGAGCACTGACTGTATGGTTTTGAGGTCTAACATATGGAATGTGTATGTCTGGCTAAAAAGAAATGCCTGCGGGTGCAGACATATCAGGTAGTAAAAAAGTACCATTTTCTGCGAAGTGCGTCAATGACGTGCGCCCGGCTCCTTGGGAGAGCCGGGCGCTTGGAGTTTCTCTATGGTCGTATCAGGCGCTGACGAGCTCTCCGCGCGCGCGAGCCGGCGCCGCGTCCGGAACGGACGGAGCCTGCACGGCGTGCGCGAGCACGGTCACGCGGACGTCCTCGCCAACGAAGCGCGCGAGCGGAATGAGCTCGCTGCCCGCGACGATGTAGTCGGTCTCGTCGTTCGGCCCGCCTGGCTGGAACCAGGCGCGCGCCAACGGTTCGGACAGGCCGTATTCATCGCGGACGGCCATCGGCACGTTCATGATGGACACCGGCGTGCGGGCTTTGATGCACACCGCGCACATGAGCGCGCCGTCCTTGCCGTAGGAGACGTCAACCGGCGCGAGCACGGCGATGACCGGCTGCCGGCGCGCCCGGGGCGGTGCGTCGGCCGCGTTCACGACGCGATACGGCATCTCTACGACTGCTTCGATCGACAACTTAACCTTCGCCGATTCTTTGCACATGAGTATTCTCCCCACGGGAACGAAAGAACATCAGTAATTCCCGAGCTCCGTACACTACGCGCTGCCTCGGACCGAGTCAATCGCGCTATACTAGCTCCTAGCTATGAAGGTCTCGGAAAAAGAATTAAAGGAATTCATCCTCGATTCGGGGCTGGTGCCGCGCAAAGATGTCGAGGCTGCAGAAGAGGAGGCGCAGAAGCGCAAGCAGTCAGTCGGCGACATTCTTCTGGCGTCGGGCGCGCTGACCGCGGACGCTCTCCGGCGCATCAAGGGCTACGTGCTCGGCGTGCCGTTCATAAACCTCAAAGATCGGAAGGTGCGCTGATGCGTAATTTCCGACGCGGATTCACGCTGGTT
>CAYWQN010000001.1:13519-45247 GCA_964460875.1 uncultured Candidatus Saccharibacteria bacterium
CATTCCCGAGCCTATCGCCCGCACCCACAGCATCATCGCGTTCCGCAAAGACGGAGGGAATTTGGAAGTTGCGATGCTCGACACGGAGGATCTTCCCGCTATCGACTCGGTCAGGAAAAAGACGGGATTGAAGATTCTTCCGCGCTTGACTGACGAAGAGTCCATAAAGAATGCGCTCCTGCAGTATCAGAAATCCTTGAAGGAAGAGTTCGGCGACATTATTTCAACGGAAGCCGGAAAGATTAACCTCATAAAGGATGCAGGCATCGGCGGGGAAGAGATGTCGGGCGACGAGCTCAAAAAAATGGCAGAGGACCTGCCGATAGTGCGCATCGTCGATACGCTCTTGCGGCACGCGATTACGCAGGATGCGTCTGACATCCATATCGAGCCCATGGAGATGGAGGTGCTGGTGCGCTATCGCATCGACGGCATACTTCATGACGCGATGACGCTTCCGCGCGCGGCAGCCGCGGGCATCACGGCGCGCATCAAGGTGCTCTCCAATTTGAAGCTCGACGAGAAGCGCCTGCCGCAAGACGGCCGCTTCAAGATGGAGACGGAGGCGGACAAGGTATCCTTCCGCGTCTCGCTCCTCCCAACCTATTACGGCGAGAAAGTGGTCATGCGTCTTCTTCGCGAGACCGGAGAGGGTTTCACGCTTGAAGCGCTCGGCTTCCACGGCGAGCCGCTCGAGCGCTTGCATAAGGCAACCAAAGCGACGACCGGCATCATTCTCGTATCGGGACCTACCGGATCCGGCAAGACGACGACGCTCTATACCATCCTCGACATCCTCAATACCCCTGACGTGAACATCTCGACGGTCGAGGATCCGATCGAATACCAGATGAAGCGCGTGAACCAGACGCAGGTGAACCCGACTATCGGCTTCTCATTCGCGAACGGACTGCGCGCGCTTCTTCGCCAGGACCCGAACATCATCATGGTGGGAGAAATCCGCGACGAGGAGACGGCGTCTCTTGCGATTAACGCAGCCTTGACCGGCCACCTCGTCTTGTCGACCATTCACACCAATTCTGCGACCGGCGCCATTCCGCGCCTTTTGGATATGGGCGTGGAACCGTTCCTCCTCGTCTCTACGCTCCGCATCGTGGTCGGTCAGCGCCTGGTGCGCCGCCTTGCTGACGGCAAAGAGCAGTTCACCCTTTCAAAAGCAGAGCGCGACAAGGTCGCGTCTGCGGACCACTTCGAGGCAGTGATGAATGCGCTTTCGGAAGAGAAGATAGTAAAAGCAGGAACCAAGATTGATTCAATACCGTTCTACCGTCCGAAGGCTGGAAGCGACGCGGCCGACGGCTACAAGAGCCGCATCGGCATACACGAGGTGCTGCAGGTAACGCCGACCTTGCGCGAGATGATCATGAAGAGCGCCACCTCCGACCAGCTTGAAGAACAAGCACGCAAAGAAGGCATGCTCACGATGCTCGAAGACGGCATCTACAAAGCATCGCGCGGCATTACAAGCCTTGAGGAAGTGCTTCGCGCCATAACAGAGTAAGTTGCGTATTGTTCGCCGGGTGGCATAGTGCCTCCGGAGTTCTTCGACTTATAAGAGCTTCGACACGTTAGCCAAGGAGTATTCCTGTGTCAGAACAGCATAAGAGAATGATCGTACGAGCGCTTCTGTACGGGCTGGCGATAGGCCTCGTCTACTACTTCAGCGAAGAAAAACTCCATGAATACGGGGTCTTGCCTCACGTGAGCGGAGGCGTGCTGGGGTGGATTTTCGGCATCCTCGCCGCGCTCACGGCGCTCTTCCCTGAGGTCGTCGCGGCCATGTACGTCCTCACTATCAGTCTCGTGGGGCTGGCATGGCTCGTCGGGGCGCCGCAGACCAATGGCGAGCCTATCGACGCGCTGAGATTCTGGTGTATCACGTTCCTGATGTCGCCGATGATCATCCCGTTCCTGGCAAAGCTCGCCGGGGGAGGCTATTGGGATCTTTTCCGTAAGCGCCAAAAGACGCTCACGATGAAAGACGGCAGCCTTCATTACTGAAACTCTCAAGCTCCGTGCGCTGCTCGATGTATGTCGAGTACGCGCACGGAGCTTTGCTTTTGCATGCTACGATTATCGCAGCATGAAGTTCACGGTAACGCTCAAAAAAGAAGACGGCGCCGAGGAGAAGCGCGTCATAGAAGCGCCGACACGCTTTGCGGTGTATGCAGAAGTCGAGAAAGAGGGCGCCGTCGTGGTGTCGCTTGCCGAAGGCGGGGGAGGGTTCGCGATGCCCGCATGGATGGACATACAGCTCACGAGCGGCATAAAAACCGAAGAGCGCATCACGTTCACCAAGAACCTTTCCGCGATGCTCGGCGCCGGCCTCACGCTCTCGCGCGCCCTCTCGGTCATTCAGCGCCAGTCCGGCAATAAAGGATTGAAGAAGATCGTCGCGGATCTCGAAGCGAGGGTAAAGAAGGGCGATGCGTTCCACGAAGCGCTCGCAAATCACACGAACGTCTTCTCGCCGCTTTTCATCGCGATGACCAAGGCCGGCGAGGAGTCCGGCACGCTCGCGGACGCGCTCAAAGTGGTCGCCAAGCAGATGGACCGCTCATCGACCCTTCAGAAGAAGATAAAGGGCGCGATGATATACCCGGCCATCATCCTCTTCGCCATCGTCGTCATCGGCGTACTCATGATGATTTTCGTGGTGCCGACGCTGTCCGACACCTTTAAGGAGCTCGGAGCGCAGCTGCCGCCGGCGACCGTCGCGGTCATCGCGATATCCGACTTCATGTCGTCCCATGTCATTCTCGTGTTCCTCGGGCTTGCGGCCGGCATCTTCGCCATAATCTCTTTCATGCGCACGAAAATAGGCGGGAACATCGTGCTCGCCGCTGCGCTCCGCATGCCGGTCATCGGCACGCTGGTACGTGAGACGTACAGCGCGCGCGCCGCGCGCGCCCTCTCCTCCCTCCTTTCCTCCGGGGTTGAGATGCTTTCAGCGATTTCCATAACGGAAGAAATAGTGGGCGACAACCGGTTCGGAAAGGTGGTCACCGAGGCAGCCGAGCGCGTGAAAAAAGGAGACGCTCTCTCTGCGCCGTTCATCGAGCATCCCAAGCTCTATCCGGTATTCTTCGGCGAGATGATTGCAGTGGGAGAGGAGACGGGTCAGGTGGCCGGCATGCTCGCACAGGTCGCCGAATACTATGAGAACGACGTGGAGGAGGGCACCAAAGATCTTTCCACCATCATCGAGCCGATGTTGATGCTCTTGATCGGCGCCTTCGTCGGCGTGTTCGCCGTCTCCATGATCGCGCCTATCTACTCACTCTCGTCGCAGATCTAATCTATACTTTTCGCATGAGCGAAACGTTCAATGCGAATCGACCGCTTACTGCGGACGACGATCCGTACCGCATATTAGGCATCCCGCGGGACGCGGGTTTGGATCTTATACGAACTGCGTTTCGTAAAAAAGCAGCCTGGACGCATTCTGACGTCACAAAATCCACTGACGAAGAGGCGGTAAAAGCAGTCAACCGCGCTTTCACGCTCCTTAAGGATCCGGAAAAACGGGCAGCATACGACCGGGGCGACATAAACATCATGGGGCACAGGGTGAGCCGCGCGCCCGAAGCCCGGCCCGCGCCCCCCCATGACCCATCGCCGTATTCAGAGGAAGGGCAGAAAGAGCGCGATGAAATGGATCTGAAGCAGGAAGTTAACCGTCTCTTTATTGAGCATACGGCGATGCGCAAGCGCAAAGGGTTCGAGCCGGCCCCTGGCATGAAGCTCTATGAACAGGAGGATGCCTGTCAGGAAATCTTTGCGTATTTCATGCGCACCGTGGACGTGGTTGAGGCGTTAGACCGAAAGACCCAGAAATCAGAGATTCGCACCGGCATCGACATGCTGCGCATTGCAGTGGTTGCCGACCTCGAAGTATTCGTGAACCGTGTGGGATATTTCACCGAACGGCTTGCCGGCCGGGATTTCGGCCAGGCGCTCGATTTTACCGAGCGGCTCATTATGAAAACCGCAGTCGGCAGCGGGCCGGCGCGCGTGCGCCTTGGAAATGCCGAGGACCGCATCCGAAATCACCTTTCGAGCGTCATACGCTTCGAGAAGAATCCGGAACGCCGCGCAGCAATCCGGCGCGCCATAGCTCAGCGCATTCAGCACGTCACCCGATTGTCGGCCATGTACGCGTTCCTCGCGCAGGAGGCAGCCCGCGACATCGATACTGGGGGATAGGCGGTGCGCTAGAATGTGCGTATGAGTTCTTTTTCTGCGCGCGGCATGTCACTAGTCGACGTCATCGTCGGCACCGCGCTCGTGGTCACGGTGTTCGCCGGACTCTTCGGTATACTGCGCGCCTCGCTCCAGATTTCCGGATTGTCGAAGCTCAAGGCGACCGCGACCACTATCGCGAGCTCTCAAATTGAATACATCCGCTCTCTTTCTTACGACGCTATCGGCACCGACGGCGGCATCCCGGCGGGTACGATAGCGCAGTCGACCACCACCGTAAACGGCGGCCTGCCGTTTACGGTACGGACCTACATCGAATACGCGGACGACGCGAAAGACGGTCTGGGGGTCGCGGACACGAACCACATCACCACCGACTATAAGCATATAAAGGTAACGGTTTCGTATACGACAGCCGGAATCACCCGATCGGTAACGCTCGTTTCAAACGCTTCGCCTCAGGGCCTTGAAACGACCACGGGCGGCGGAACGCTTACAGCGAACATCGTGAACGCGGTAGGCACGGCGGTTCCGGGCGCTACGGTGCGCATCGTGAATGCGAGCACAAGTCCCGATATCGACCTTACGACCTTCTCGGATTCCTACGGGCAGGTCATTCTTCCGGGCGCGCCCACTTCGACCGAATACCAGATCACGGTATCAAAGACCGGCTATTCGTCGGCGCAGACCTACCAGCGCACCGGAACGAATGCGAACCCGTCGCCGGGGTACCTCACCGTGGTCGGCGGCTCGACGACCTCAAGCACGTTCGCTATCGATCTGCTCGCCACCCTTATCGTGCGCACGTTCTCCCCGATAACGGCGACGGTGTGGACGGATACGTTCACGGACGCCAGCAAGCTGACGGCTATCTCGAACGTGCAAACCGCAGGGGGCGCGCTCACCCTGTCCGGGCTTCCCGGCGCCTATCCCGCGTCAGGCTCCGCACTTTCGACAACCACCGCGCCCAGCTATCTCTCAGGGTGGACGAGCGCATCGTCGACAATGGCTACTTCTCCCGGCACTACCGCGTTGGTATCAGTCGCGGACGCCAGCGGCACCCTCCTTCCTGACGCAGCTCTGCCCGGGAACGCGGCAGGATTCTCAGGAACCATCAATCTTTCAAGCATTTCAACGACAACGTATCCGGGACTGCGTCTTCGCGCAGCGCTTACGTCCACCGACCCGAATCAGACGCCAAGCATTCAGGACTGGAAGCTGGGCTATGACGCGGGTCCCACTCCGCTGCCGAACGTTGCGTTCACCCTGACCTCCTCGAAGACCATAGGGTCAACCGGAGGCGGCGCCCCTATCTACAAGAATACGGTAGCGACCACGACCGCGGCCGACGGAACGCGCAGCCTGCTGCTTGAGTGGGACCTCTACCAGCTTTCCTTGGCGAGCGGCCATACATTCATATCTGCCACGCCGGACGATCCGCCCATCGAGCTTCTGCCCGGGGCTCTTGTCGACGAGCGCATCATCGTATCAACGCCATGAGAGGGATGACGCTCGTCGAGACCATGGTCGTCGTCGCCATCACGGTGATGGTAGCGGGCTCGCTGCTCTCGGCCATACGGTATTTCTATCTCAACAACACATACGTGTTCGAAGCGGCGACATCGGTCGACAGCGCACGGCGCGGCCTCGCGACCGCGCTCGCCGACCTTCGCGAAGCATCCTACGCGGATGACGGCTCGTATCCTATCGGCAGCGCGGCGACTTCCTCCATAACCTTTTATTCCGATATCGACTCAGACGGCGGCGTGGAGCGCGTGAAGATATGGAAAGTCGGGACCAATCTCTACAAGGTCGTGACGAACGCGGCCGGAAATCCGCCTTCCTATGCGGGGCAGTCGAGCGCGACCTCGACCCTGGCGTCCTATCTTCGGAACGCCACCTCGACGCCGGTATTCGTTTACTATGATTCGACGGGCGCGCAGCTTTCGACGACCTCGACGCCGCTTTCATCGATTGCGACCGTCGGGACTGCAGTGCAAATCGACTTGAACCCGAATCGCGCGCCGCAGATATTCACGCTGACCGGAAGCGCTACGCTCCGTAACCTCCGCGACCAATAACCTATGAAGCAACCGCATAAAGGCTATCTGATGCTCCTCGCGCTCGTGTTCGGCGCGGTGTTTCTTACGGTGTTCGGCGGGCTTTCCATGTACGTGCTCTCGGAAAACAAACTGCAGTCGCATAACGCGTCTTCGGCGGAAGCGTTCTCGCTCGCGGAAGCGGGCCTTGAGTACTACCGCTGGTTCCTCGCCCATTACCCGAACGACGTGCAGAACGGCACGGGCGCAGCCGGCCCCTACGTCCTGAACTATGACGACCCGGAAGGAGGGACAGCCGGCACCATTACGCTCACGATTAACGGCAATACGTCCTGCGGGCAGACGACCTCCGTCGACATACAGTCGGTAGGGAAGGCGGCGGACGATCCGACCGTCACCCGTACGCTCCGCGCGCGCTACGCTCGGCCGTCGGTAGGAAGCTACTCCTATATATTGAATGACTCCGTGTGGGCGGGCGACGACCGCGTGATACTCGGGCCGTATCACTCGAACGGCGGCATCCGCATGGACGGCACGGCAAACTCTCCCGTGACCTCATCGCTGTCGACCTGGAACTGCAACAGCAGCTACGGCTGCAGCCCGACGCAGTCGTCAGCCCCCGGCGTGGTGGGAGACGGACCCAACCAGACCCTGTGGAGCTATCCGACGCCGCAGGTGGACTTCAGCGCCATATCGGCGGACTTCGGCAGCTTAAAGACGCTCGCGACCGCGTCAGGCGTCTACTACCCACGCTACTCGACGGGCGTCGCTACTACTTCTGCTTCTTACTGGAACGGCTACCACATCACGTTCAACGCAAACGGCACGATGACCGTGAAGCGCGTATCTGCGACGACCCAGCTCCAGGTGACGCCAGTCAACTCTGCGGAGTGGAACACGGATCGCGCACTTATTGCGACTGAAGCGGCGTACGAAACTCGGGCGATACCTGCTACTTGCGGACTCATCTTTGTCGAAGATAATCTCTGGGTCGATGGCACGATTCCGTCGAAGATTACGCTCGTTGCGGCGAATATCGTGAACGCGAACGTGGCTCCCAACATCTATCTCCGGGATAACCTCCAGTACGGCGCGTATGACGGGACCGACGGCCTTACCGCGGTCGCGGAAAACGATGTGCTGGTCGCGCCGAACGCCCCGACGAATACGACGCTGAACGGCATTTTCATCGCACAGGCTGGCGCATTTGGGCGAAATCTCTATCTCAACTCGGGGAGAAGCGACTGCCATGCAACCTACGAGCCTAAAGGTACGCTTACTATCCTCGGCACGACGGTTTCCAATAAGCGCACCGGCACCAAATGGATGAACGGCTGCGGGTCAGGAAGCGATGCCGGATTTCAGACGCGCATAGACTCGTACGACAGGCGCATCGCAACCGATCCGCCGCCCTTCACTCCGGTGGTCTCCACCGACTACCAGTTCGTCGATTGGAAGGAGGAGTAGCTAGGGAGTGCGCTTCTGGTACTCAACTACCTGCCAGCCAGTCCCGAGCCGTATGACGCCGAGGATGACGGAATCGCCTTCGTCTTTTTCAGTAGTAGTGGCGGTCTTGGTTTCTACTATCGTATAGGCTTTTACGACATAGGTTCCTACGCCTACGTTCTGCACGGAGGATACCTGAAGGCCGACGATGCGCGGATTCGAACCATGGCGTCCCGGCGCCTTTGAAGGGTCGGCTTTCCAGAGCTCAAGGAGGGCGGGTGAGACGTACGGCGTGTAGAGCGCGTCCATAGCGGCGATGGCTTCTTTACGAGGGCCGTCGAGCGGCACGCTCTCGAACTGTTTCCCGAAGGTGCCGACGAATTTCGCCACCTCGTCAGAGCGCTCAGGGGTCGCTCCCGTCTGCTGATAGGCGTAGCTGAAGAGAAGCGCGACAAGGACGAGCAAGACTCCGAGGACTGCGAAAACCCAATCGCCGATGCGGCCGGCGAACCATCGAGAAATATTCATATATCTAGTATATCTAACAGGCAAAAGATGAAGAAATGGTGAGTAGAAGGGCTGGGCGGCGACCTGGTATCATAGCTCCATGCTTATCGTCGCTAACTGGAAGTCGTATGTCGAGACCCGCGAGGAGGCGAAGAAGCTTTTTGCCCTCGCGAAGCGTCTTCTTTCCTCGGTGCGCCGCGTAAAAATTGTGCTCGCACCCTCGTTTGCACATCTCGGCCTGCTAGCACCCGGAAACCGCTCCCGAGTCATGTTCGCTTCCCAGGACATTTCGGATACGACCGTTTCTGCGGCTACCGGCGAAGTGTCCGGCGCAACGCTGCGTAATATAGGAGCGGAGTTCGCCATTGTGGGCCACTCCGAGCGCCGAGCAAAAGGCGACACTGACGCGGTCGTGCTTGAAAAGGCGCGCCGCGCACTGGTGCACGGCCTCGTGCCTATCCTGTGCGTCGGGGAACGCGAGCGGGATGCCGACGCACGGTACCTCACGCTCCTCAAGACGCAGATCGCGTCTGTTTTTTCCGTACTCTCTCCCAAAGAACGGCTCGCCATCGTCGTAGCGTATGAGCCGGTGTGGGCGATAGGGAAGCATGCAAGCGAGGCGCCGTCGCCGCAGGATATTGCCGAGATGGTGCTCTATATCCGCAAAGTATTGGCGGAGTATCTCCCGGGCAAGAACGCGAAGTCCGCGAAGGTGCTCTACGGCGGCGCCGTGGAGCCAGGGAACGTGCGCGCTATCGCGGGCGGAAGCGGCGTCGACGGATTCCTGGTAGGGCATGCGAGCGCAGACCCTGTGCAGTTCAGTGCGCTTGTGAAGTCGCTCGTATAGGCCATGCGGACCGTTCGCGACATACGAGTACTCGAGAATATCCCGGTCCTGCTGCGCACCTCGCTCAATGCGCCGATTGAGAACGGCGCAGTCGCAAACGCGTTCCGCCTCAAAAGCGCACTACCTACCATCGAGTATCTGCGCGGTAAGCATGCGCGCGTCATCCTCATAAGCCACATAAGCGGCACGGGAACTGAAACGCTCATGCCCATGTACGAGGCGATGAAGGCATGGATACCTGGGCTGAAGTTCTGCCCAGTCGCCGTAGGCGCCGAAGCGCGCGCTGCCGTACGCGATCTTCTCCCCGGCGAAGTGCTAATGCTTGAAAACCTTCGCCGCAACAAAGGAGAAGAGAAGAACGATGCAGAATTTGCGAAAGAGCTCGCGTCGTTAGGGGATGTGTTCATCCAGGATTCGTTCGATGTCTGCCACCGGGAGCATGCCTCGGTCGTGGGCGTCCCGAACCTTCTTCCGTCCTATGCCGGGCTCACGGTCGCAGGAGAGGTGGCGGAGCTTACGAAAGCGCTCAAACCAAAGCATCCTGCGGTCGCAATCATCGGCGGCGCGAAGTTCTCCACCAAGGAGCCGGTGCTCAAAAAGCTTTTAAAAACGTATGACCACGTATTCGTGGGCGGCGCCTTGGCGAACGACTTCTTGCTCGCGAAAGGATATTCCGTAGGCACTTCGCTCGTATCAAAAGAAGGTCAGGACGATATCAAGAAACTGCTCAAAGACAAGCGACTCGTCGTGCCGGTGGATGTCATAGCCGCCCCTCTCAAAAGCACCCGTGAGGCGGGCCGTGTCGCGATGGCAAACGACGTGAAAGAAGGCGAAGCGGTGCTCGATGCCGGGCCGCATACCGCAGCCGCGCTCGTCGACCTCATCAACAAATCGAAGACGGTGCTTTGGAACGGCCCGCTCGGCCTCTTTGAGAACGGATTCATGGACGCGACGCGCACGATCGCAAAAGCGGTGGCAGGCGCTCACACGCACTCGATACTTGGCGGCGGCGATACCATATCCGCCCTTGATTCGATGAATCTCACGAACGAGTTTTCATTTGTGTCGACCGGCGGGGGCGCCATGCTCGACTTCCTCGCATACGGGACTCTTCCAGGACTGAAAGCGCTGAAGGGTTAGGACAGGAGGTTTCGCATTTTCTCAGCGACGGATTCTTTCTCTCCTTCTTTATATTCTTTTTTCGGCCATAGCTCGTAGCCGTCTCCTTCATACCGAGGAATGACGTGGATATGGGCATGAAATACGGTCTGGCCGGCAGCGGGCTCGTTATTCATGATGATGTTCACGCCCTCGGCCTCGACCGCCTGCTGGGCCGCCTGCGCGACCATGCGTACCACGGCCATGGTCGTCGCCCAGTTCTCGCCATCCATGTCAAAAATATTCCGGGCGAAGCGCTTCGGGACGATGAGGGTGTGGCCGGGGTTGTTGGGGGCTATATCGAGGAATGCAATAGTGTCGTCATCCTCGTAGACGATAGCTGCCGGTATCTCACGGCGGATTATTTTTGCAAAAATAGTGTCTTCCATAGGAAAAGCATACTCTTCATAGGTCGTTTGGTACACTCTCAGGATGTTTTCCCTCCACGAGCCTATCGATCCCGCGCTTCGCGATGAGCTCGCTGAATATGACGATCTGACCGCAGCACTTCTGGCCCGCCGTGGCGTGAAAAGCCGAGCAGAAGCTGCGGCGTTTCTCTCGCCGTCCTACGACGAGCACATCGGCGACCCGATGAAGATTCTGAATATGCCGAAAGCCGCGGCACGTGTCGCGAAGGCGCTCGAAGATAAGGAGCGCATAACCGTCTGGAGCGATTATGACTGCGATGGCATCCCGGGCGGCGTCGTGCTCCATGATTTCTTGAAGAAAGCAGGCGCGAATTTCACGAACTACATCCCCCACCGTCACCTGGAAGGGTACGGCGTGTCGGTTGCGGGCGTCGAGAAGCTCGCGGAAGAAGGAACGACTCTTATGATCACGGTAGACTGCGGCATCACCGACGTTGCCGCTATCGACCGAGCCCAGGAGCTCGGCATCGACGTCATCCTGACCGACCACCACCTTCCGCAGAATGAGGCCGAGGGCGGCGTGCCGCGAGCGTATGCGGTCATCGACCCGAAGCAAGAAGGAGAGACGAATGATTTTAAGGACTTCTGCGGGGGCGGACTTGCGTGGAAGCTGGCGTGCGCGGTGCTGGCTCACGGATTTCCCGGGCGCGAGAATATTCCAGAGGGATGGGAGAAGTGGCTCCTCGATATGGCAGGGCTCTCCACTATCGCCGATATGGTGCCGCTCACCGGAGAGAACCGGGTCATCGCCAAGTACGGCCTACTCGTGATGCGCAAGTCTCCGCGAATCGGCCTGCAAAAGCTTCTGAAGAACGCGCGCGTGAACCAGGGCTATATAAGCGAAGAGGACGTCGGGTTCATGATTGCGCCTCGAGTGAATGCGGCGTCCCGTATGGGGAATCCGCGCGATGCGTTCGAGCTCTTCACGACGGAAGACGAAGCGCGCGCTGACCAGCTAGCCAAGGAGCTGGAGAAGATAAACCGCTCGCGCCGCTCGGTCGCAGCGGCCATAACGCGCGCGGTGCATGAACGCCTCGAGGAGCGGAAACTCTCGGGAGCGCCATTACCTGACGTCATCGCCCTCGGAGACCCCGACTGGCGCCCGGGACTTTTGGGGCTTGTCGCGAACACGGTCGCGGAAGAATACGAGCGGCCGGTGTTTCTCTGGGGACGCGAAGGCGGAACGTCGTTAAAAGGTTCATGCCGCGCCGGCGTGCCGCATATATCGGTCGTCGATCTCATGGCAGGCGCCGTCGATACCTTCGCAGGGTTCGGCGGGCACCGGGCCTCAGGCGGGTTCACCGTGCGCGACGATGCCATCTTTTATCTCGAAGAGCGCCTGTGCAACGCGTTCGCAGCCCTTCCGAAAGGGGAGGCGGTTCCCGACGCGCGGGCAGATGCGGAAATTTCCGCGCTTGAAGCAACCGACGCCCTGCTTTCACGCTTGTCGAAGCTTGCGCCGTTCGGGATGGGTAATGAGAAGCCGGTATTCTCCTTGCGCGGGGTGTCTATCGCGCGCATCTCCTGGTTCGGAAAGGCTGAAGAGCATCTGCGGCTCTCCATCACGACCGACGGATTCGACGCCTTGGAGGCCATATCGTTCTACGCGAAGCGCGAGCTCGGGAGCCGCATCAAGAGCCTTGAAGCCGGAAGTCAGGTGAATCTCCTCGCGTCTCTCGAGCGCGACCAGTTCACAAAGGGCCGCCCCATACGCCTGCGCCTCGTGTCGGTCAGCTGATTTGATAAATTAAAATTTCGTGTTATTTTCCATATGCTCCTAATCGTGGAGTAGCTCGTTCGCAATGAGACGAGGGATATCGATGTCGGAATACGTATCAATGGTTACCGGCGGCAACTACCATGCCTGGCTCCTCGGAGCCGTGGACCGCATGGAATCAAGGGAGTGGGCGGACCGCAAACTCCCGTCTTTGGACCCAACGGATATCGTTATCGGCGAGGCGACCATGCTGACGCGCGATTACTGCTACGGCGTCATGGCCATTCAGCACGAAGCGGCCAAGAAGTACCGGGAAGTGGAGGCGTCGAACCTGAAGTCGCACCATGACGGGTATCATCGGGACGTCGAGCTCTTCGTGCAGCCAGGCCTGCGGATCCTGCAGGAGCTCGCGGGCGCGCAGATGCGCCTCGATGCGGGTACGCTGCGTCCTGAGCACCAGCGCCTCATCATCATGCTGACGCAGGGCGGGAAAATCGTGGGCATCAAAAGCCTCACCGACCTTTCCCTTCGCGCCGGCTCTCTGTCGATGATCGTGGAGGTCTGACCTCAGCCGATACAAGACTAAAAGCGCCGCGAGCCCACAAAGCCGCGGCGTTTCTCTTTGCCTGCTATACTCCCACTCAATGCTTTACATCCTCTATGCTGACGGCGGCGCGCGAGGAAATCCGGGCCCAGCCGGCGCAGGCGCGGTGGTGTTCGACTCGATAGGCAAACGGGTAGTCGAAGTCGCGGACTACCTCGGAGTAGCTACGAATAACATCGCGGAATACGAGGCAATAATCCGCGGCTTGAAAGCGCTCCATGCAGAATTTCCTGAAGACTATTTTAAGACGCACGAAGTAGTGGTGCGCATGGACTCGAAGCTCGTCATCGAGCAAATGAAAGGGAACTACAAGGTGAAGCATCCGAACCTCGTCCCGCGCTACCTGGAGGCGAAAAACGTCATTGCTCGGAATTTCACCAAGGTCTCGTTCGAGCATGTGCCGCGCGAGAAGAATAAAGATGCGGACGAACTCGCAAACCGGGCGATGGACCGCAAGAATTGAGAGTTTATAAAAAAGATGTAATTCTCCTCGCGGAGGTAATCCGTTATGGACAGTGTTATTTACTTCTTGCAAGTGTTCGTCCTGCTTCTCGTCGTGTGCCACGTCCTCGCCGCATTGATTGATGCGGCAGACAAGGTGCGGAAAAACAGCGGCAGTCAGGTCATCCTGGGTGTCGGCGCCGTCATGGCCTTTTTATTTGGAATTTTCGTGTGCTTCAGCGCGGGGTTCCAATTCGATTTGCGGCATATGATGACGGGGAAGGAATTCCACATCGAGCCCTACACGCTCGTCGGCGTTCACCTATTCTCTGTTATCGCCGCTCTGGCTGGTGGCTGGTACTCCGTTAGCTTTCTCAATCCGCAGTTCCACGACGACTAGCCGTACGCATTTGCAGAAACGCCGCCCTATCACCAGGTGCGGCGTTTCGTTATACCATTTCTCCATGGATCGACTCACTCTCGGAGCCGCTGTCGGGTTCGTGCTCGGGATACTCGTCGCTTCGTTTTTCAGCGTTTCGTGGGCGGTTATCGGATACTTCTTCCTCATCGGCGTCCTCGGCGGCGCCTTTTTCATCTGGAAACGGGAGCGCATATATCTTGCGGCTGGCATCCTGATTTTAGCTGCGTCCTGCGGGATGGCGCGCACTGCCCTCATGCCTTCCGCGCCCCCCGAATCGGTGCGCTCATTGGTGGGCGAAACGTCAGTGCTCGAAGGCGTCGTCGTTGCAGATGCGGATATTCGCGAGAGCAGTCAGCGGCTCACGCTTGAGGTACGGGACCAGTATGGCGAGACTCGCATCCTCATCGTGGCGCCTCCGTATCCGAGCGTGTCGTACGGGGAGGCCATTCGGGCGGAAGGGACGGTGGCGCTTCCGGAGCCATTCGAAACGAATGGCGGACGTGTATTCCGCTATGACAAGTTCCTTGGCAAGGACGGCATCTTCGCCGTCCTGCAGAACGCGCGTATCGAGCGCATCGCGCCGAGGCATGGGGTCTGGATGCAGGCGCGCGGCGCGCTTTCCGATTTCAAATTCGCCGGACTTGCCGCGCTCGCTATCGCGCTCCCCGAGCCGCAAGCCTCTCTTGCAGGCGGCCTTATCCTCGGCGGCAAACAAGGGCTCGGACAAGGCCTTCTCGATGACTTCATCACCGCGGGCCTCGTCCATATCGTCGTGCTATCCGGCTATAACGTGATGATAGTCGCAGACTTCATCGTGCGTCTCTTTGGTTTCTTCGCGAAAGGCATGGCGCCCGTCGCTGGCGCGCTTTCTATCGGAGCGTTCGTCCTTATGGCAGGCGCGGGGCCGGCGTCGATTCGGGCCGGCATCATGGCGGCGATAGCGCTCTACGGCCGGGCGAGCGGAAGGAAGTATGACGCGTTCCGCGCCCTTATCGCCGCTGCGCTGCTGATGCTCCTCTCTAACCCTCTTACACTTGCGTATGATCCTGGTTTCCAGCTCTCATTCATCGCGACCCTCGGCCTTATATTCGGCGCGCCTATCACCGAGCGCTGGCTCGGGTTCATACGACTGAAGTTCATCCGTGAAATAGCAGCGTCTACCATCGCGGCCCAGATATCCGTACTCCCGCTCCTGCTGTACCAGAACGGCCTCTTCTCAGTGGTCGCGCTTCCAGCGAACCTCCTGGTGCTGCCCGTCGTCCCGCTCGCCATGCTCGCGTCGGCTCTCGCCGGCATAGCAGGCCTCATCGTCCCTTCGGCAGCTCCCGTACTGGCGTTCCCAGCTTATGCGCTTCTTTCCTATATAACTGGAATGGTTGAATTCGCCGCTCGCGTTCCGTTCGCCGCTATTACGCTCCCGGCATTCCCGTTTGTCTTTGTCCTCGCAGCGTACGTTGGGCTCGCGTATCTGGCATTTCGGGGGTACCCCCATTCTTAGGGGGGAAGCAAGCGGTAGCGAGCGAGCGAGAGCGACGGCGCTCGCCGGAGCGAGAGTGAGCTAGTACGCGCGCCGGGCTAGACCACTTGCTCGAGAAAGCGCTTCTCCACCACGTTCCAGTTGAGGTTCTCAAGGAACGCATCGACGTACTTCTTCTTATCCGCGGGACGATAGTCCACCATGTAGGCGTGCTCCCACATATCGATGGCGAGGATGATGGGGAGGCCGGCGAGCTGGCCCAGCTCATGATCATTCACCCAGGCGGTGTGGAGGATGCGCTCGGCGAAGTCGTAATAGACGACGGTCCAACCGATGCCGCGCGTGCCGGCCACTTCCTTCACGTGCGCGACGAACTTGTCCCAATCCCCGTACTTATCTTCGACGAGGTCGCGAAGCGGAGAAGTCTTGGCCGCCGCTTTCGCGCCGCCCTCGAACTGCTCGAAGTAGTACTCGTGCATGCGCATGCCGTCGAACTCAAATCCCATGCGGCGGCGCAGCTCGTTGATGATGAACGCATTCTTTTCCGCATCTGCGGCACGGAGCTCCTTGATGGTGTCGAGTATGAGGTTGGTGTGCTTCACGTAGCCTTCGTAAAGCGCGAGGTGCACTTTCACCTGCTCGGCGGAAAGTCCCTTCAGTTCCGGAATGTCGAACGTTCGTGCGGTATAGGTCATATGCCCTCAGTATACCGAGCTTGGCGCTGAACGGGTAATGAAGCTACTTGCCGAACACACGGACCGTCTGGTCCATGATGTCTTGGAAGACCGGGTCTTCCGCTATGGTCCCGTAGGTAAAAGCCGCTCGTTTTTCTTCTAGGAGCTTGCGCACGATTCCCATAGCGGGCACATACGCCCGCGCAGTCGTTTCGTTTCCGACGCTTTTTGCGTAGTCATACATAGCGCGGAGCTGCGCATAGATTTCCTCGAGGAACGCCCGCTGCACGGGGTGCGCGCCGAGCTCCCGCTTCTTGCCGTTCACCCAGAGGCCGGCGAGCTCTTCGACAGTCGCCTGACTTACGCCGATGACGACACGCGGGATATTCTTGCGCATCCCCATGAAGTCGCCGTCGCTATCCTGGTAGTACTTCGCTTCGCTCAGCACGCCGCTCCGGATCTGCTGCTTGATATCTTCGAGCTTCTTGCGCGCCGTCTGCGTACCGAACGTAACGTCTACCGCGAGAGCGAGCGTGCTCGTACCTTCAGCGGAAGGTCGGAACTCCGCGAACATGTCTATGCCGTTCACCAAATCGTCGTATTTGGATGCTTTTATCGTGCTCGCGTCTCCGAGCCAGTTGGACAGCTCAGCTTCGGAAAGGACGATGGCTTCCATGACTTCGGCGATGCGCTTGGCAATCTCTTGTTGCGGAGTGTTCTGGGCAGCCTGTTCTTTCTCGAGGCGCTCAACGGTGCGCAAATCGCTTTTCACCTCGCCCCGATAGGCGGACTCGAAGTCCTCCATCTGTATGGCATATGCCGGATTCTTGGATACGGTAAGCGCCTTTTCGTACGCCGTTTTCATGACAGGCGAGAGCTCGAGACGGCGCTCGCGCGCAGCATCCAGGCTTCTCTCCAAGCGGTCTTCAATTCCCATGCGCCGAGTCTATCAGAAACTCCCGGAGCGCGCGCTACCATATCCGTATGCAAAAACGTGCCGTCCTCATCGTCGCTGCATTCCTCTTCGCCATGGCGAATGCTGCGGTCTGGTACGCAGTAGCGACTGCGCAAGGAGGAGCGCTCACGGTATCGTTCATGGACGTGGGGCAGGGAGACGCGATTCTCGTCGAAGGGCCCACAGGAATACAGATGCTCGTCGACGGCGGCCGGGATCGCGCGGTGCTCCGGGCGCTCCCGCGCTCCATGGGTCCTTTCGATCGAACTCTTGACCTCGTTGTCGAGACGCATCCGGATGCGGATCATATCGGCGGCCTGCCGGGAGTATTCGCGCGCTACGCCGTAGGCATGTTTCTTGAGCCGGGCATCCCGAACGATACGAATGCTACCGATGCGCTCATAGCCGCAAGCGACACGGAGCCTGGCATTACGAAGCTGATCGCGCGACGCGGGCAGCGCATCAATCTTGGCGGCGGAGCATACGCGGACATCCTGTTCCCAGACCGGGACGTTTCCGATTTTGAGACGAACACAGGCTCAATCGTGATGCGGGTCGTGTACGGAAAGACATCCTTCATGCTGACGGGGGACTCGCCGTCCCAAATCGAGGATTACCTGGCGGGCGCGTACGGCGCAGCGCTTAAGACCGACGTATTGAAAGCAGGGCACCACGGCTCGAAGTACTCAACCGACGACTTGTGGCTTTCGACGCTCGCGCCTTCGATAGTCGTGATATCTGCGGGCGTCGATAACACGTACGGGCACCCGGCACCGGAGACCATGGCGCGCATCGAAGCTGCGAGCGCGGCCGTGCTTTCGACCATGGGGAAGGGGGACGTCGTGCTTGCAAGCGACGGAACGCGCGTCCGCAGGAAATGAAAGAGGCGGACTTTCGTCCGCCTCGCTCAAATGCAGAAGTTTCTGCGAAGCGGCGGGAAGTTGCCGCCGAATCGCCCATGACAGACGCGCGCGTTATCGATGATGATGACGCCGCCTTTCTCCCACGGTTCCTCGTACAGGGCGTCGCGGAATTCCTCCCGGATGCGCTGCATGAGCGGCTCGACGCCCGGGCCGCGCATCAGATAGTTGAGGACGTTCAGGCTGGTCATCTCGCGGGACGCGGCGCTCCTGCCGGTATCCATGAGTTCGCCGATGACCGATTCATACCCGCCGTCCTCTTCGAGGCAGCGAGCATACTGCAGTGCCGATATCTGAAACTTCGGATTGTAGGCATCCGCGCCTTCCGTGCGGAACATCTCGCGATGCTCCTGGAAATAGCGCTCTTCCATGGCGAGCATGGCGAACGCGACTTCCGGAAGACAAACGAAGGTGGATGCGCCGCGTGCGCCGTCGGCGGGTTTCGACAGCATAAGGAAGCGTTTCGGGTCGTTGTCGTCGCCGAAATTATCCTTATGGACGGTAAATGAATATCGTCCGCTCGCTTCGCTCTCTTGGTCCGGGATGCGGGCCGCAAGGCGAAGCGAATAGCTGCGCACCACGTGCGCGCGCCGGAATGCGCTCCGCCAATACTGCGGCAGAAGCAGCGTTCGCCGCGTGCCAATCATCCGTTCCGTAATCGAGAATGCAGTCCTTGGGCTGAATACCTCCACGTTCGGCCGCTTTGGACTGCCGGAAGGTTCGTCTGCTTGATAGGACATGGTTTCTCCTCTGCGTCCTGAGGTGCCGAAAGAACAAGCACGCTCTAGGACCAGTGTATCAGCGCCTGTTCGGTAAAACGAAAATCGCCCCGGAGGGGCGATTTAGGAGGCCTTGATGATGCCTGCTTTCTTGAGGGTCGCAAACGCCCCGTTCTTCTTGATGTGGCGGAGGCCGTTTACCGAGATGTCGACGAGAATCGTCTTATTGAGTTCAGCGACGAAAATGCGGCGCTTCTGGAGGTTGGCCTTGCGGCGCACCTTCCCAGTCGGGTTGAACTGGGTAGCGCGGGTACGGTTAGAGTAGCGCCCGCCAATCTGGGTGCTCTTTCCGGTGATTTCGCAGGCTCGTGCCATAGTGGGTGGAGCATACCACAGGGCTATTTCCTCGGCAATCAGGCCGTATATAGGGCCTATTTGCTATACTGCCCGTACGCATGGAAAGCATGATATTCACCATAGTCGTGCTCATCCTCTCCGTCATCGTCCATGAGGTGGCGCACGGGTATGCGGCAAACGCGCTCGGCGACCCGACCGCCCGGCTTCAGGGTCGGCTCACGCTGAACCCCGTTCCGCACATCGACCCGATAGGCTCCATCCTTATTCCTGGCCTGCTGGTCCTTACGAATGCCGGGATGCTCTTCGGCTGGGCAAAGCCCGTGCCGTATAACCCCTATAACTTGAGGAATCAGCGCTGGGGCGAGGCGATCGTGGGCATTGCGGGCGTAGCGACTAACCTCGCGCTCGCGATTGTCTTCGCACTCATCGCCCGCTTCTCGTTCGGGGCAGGGCAGGAGACGTTCGGCGGGCTCGCCGCCGTCGTCTGCTATGTGAACCTCTTCCTCGGGCTCTTCAACCTCATACCGTTTCCGCCCCTGGACGGCTTCACCGTGCTGCGCGGCCTGCTGCCGTATAGCATGAGCGTCTCGCTCCGTTCATGGGAGCAGATGCTTGGCGGGTTCTCGGGCCTCATCATCTTTCTGCTGGTGTTCAGCTACGTGCTCGCGACGCCGTTCCATGCATTTGTGGTATGGGTCTTCGGTTTACTGATAGGATAAGCGCTTATGCAGAAAAAAGTCCTCCCTATACTTTTCCTTACGCTACTCTTGGACATGATAGGCACCGGCATGGTGTTTCCTATCATCCCAATAATCTTCACGGATCCCTCCTCGCCGCACTTCCTCTTGGAAGGGTATTCCGTCTCGATGCAGTTCTTCATCGCCGGCCTCATCACGGCCTTGTTCGGCCTCATGCAATTCATAGCAGCGCCTATTCTCGGCGAATTGTCTGACGTGTATGGACGCAAGCGCCTGCTCACGCTCGGGGTAGGGGTGCTTGCCGTCTCGCAGCTCTTGTTCGGCTTTGGAATCGCGACGAAGCTCGTCTGGCTTCTGCTTATTGCGCGCGCGGTAGCCGGGCTTGCCGCGGCGAACTTCTCGATAGCGCAGGCGGCCATTGCCGACGTCTCGGCCCCTGCCGACCGCGCAAAGAACTTCGGCCTCATTGGCGCCGCGTTCGGCATCGGGTTCATACTCGGCCCTGTCTTGTCCGGCTGGATTGCGGGCGTGACCGGCGACGCCGCCGCACCGTTCTGGTTTGCAGGCGCGCTCGGCATCCTGAACCTCATCTCGATTTCGCTCTTTCTGCCCGAGACGCATCACAATAGGAAAGCAGAGCAGAAGTTCCACCTCTTCAAGGGCATACAGAACATCCGTGCTGCGTTTGACGATAAGGATGCGCGCCCCGTGTATCTCGCGAATTTCCTCTATTTGGCGGGCTTCTCGTTCTTCACGTCGTTTGCCGGCATTCTCCTAGTCTCCAAGTTCGGCCAGGACGAGGCGGGCGTCGGCACCTATTTCGGCATCGTCGGGGCATGCATCGTCATCACGCAGCTTTTCATCCTGCGCTTTTTGACCAAGCATTATCGCGAGCGCCAGATTCTGCGATACACGATGCTCATTGCGGCGTTCGTGCTCCTCTTGCAGCCTTTCATGCCGAACGCCTTCTGGCTCTTCGCGCTCATCCCGTTCTTTGCGGTGCCGCAATCGCTGACCATGGCGAACACGACGGCACTCGTGTCTAAATCAGTCTCTCCGGAAAAGCAGGGCGCGGCACTCGGCATCAACGCGTCCTTAATGGCGTTCGCACAGGGTGCGGTCCCGCTTATTGCGGGCGCCGGCGCCGGCCTCCTCGGAGTGCATGTGCCTTTCATCGCTGCTGCGGTATTCATGACAACCGCGTGGTGGGTGCTGTTCGGGGGCAAACGCGCATAAAAATAGGGCGGACAGCTCGCGCTGCCCGCCCGTATATTTCGTACCTACTCCAAGGCCGGCCTTCCGCGCACGAATACTTCGACGCCGATTTCAAGGTCGTTGAAATCGACGCGCCCATATTCGTCGACGACGAATCCATTCTCGTCGCTTATCGCGAAGACGTTGCTTATGAGTTCCTCCCGGTCCGGCGCACCGGGCGCCGGAATTTTGAAGGGGAACTTCGAGAGATGCACGCCGGTGCCAGGGGTTAGGAAGAAAAGTTGCGGGTATTCCGCCTCGTCGTTCATCGCGACCAAGCCTTTTTCTCCATGGTGCGGGTCGGTATATCCCACCTCATAAAGCTTTCCCGCTTCAGCTTCCTGGATGCGCTGCCCGGTAGCGCTTGCCTGATTTTTCATCAGAACCTCGTGTTCGGAGCCGTTCGCATGATTGCGTCCGACCTCACGACGCTACCAGATACGCGCCGACGACGCTAGACAAGGAGCATTGCTATACTGCCTGCATGAGCTTCCTGGTAAACATCATCGGCATCGCCATCCTTTCCATCATCGCGTACTGGGGAGCCAACACGTTTTTCAAAGCGAAGATATCGAAAGCCCTCATGGATCACGAGGAGCCGTTTACGAATGAGACGTACGATTATCGCAAGACGCTGCTCGTGCTCGGAGACTCGACCGCCGTCGGCGTAGGCGCTGAGAAGCCCGCCGACTCCATTGCTGGCCGGCTCGCGGCATATATTGGCGCGACGTACGTCGAGAACTATGCGGTTTCAGGCACCATGACTGAAGAGCTCTCATTCCAGATACAGAAAGCAAAACTTCCGCGATACGACTACATCCTGCTTCAGATTGGAGGCAACGACATCCTCGCATTCCATAATCCGCGCAAGACGGCGCTCCAGCTCACCCGCGCGATGGCAGCGCTCCCCGAAGCAGGGAAGATACTGCTTATGTCCGCAGGCAATATCGGCGGCGCCACCTTGTTCCCGCCGCCGCTTCGCCCCTTCCATACCATGATCAATATCGCGATGCATAAGGAGTTCAAGCGCGTTGCGCACGGCTGGCACGCACTCTACGTCGATTTATATGACCCGTTCTGGAAAGACCCCTTCCTCAGGAATCCGTATCGCTATCTTTCTCGCGACGGCCTGCACCCGTCCTCCTATGGGTACGGGCTCTGGTTCGAGAAAGTAAAAGCAGCGCTCGAGAAAGCATAACAAAAAGCCCCGCATGCGCGGGGCTTTTTGTTTTGCGCACTAGCTGATTAGCGCTTCACGCAGATCGCTTTGCTGCCAGGGATAGCAGCTTCTGCGCCGAGAGGGGCGCAGACCTGATAGCGGCCAACAGAGTCAACGGAAATCTCATATCCCGTATCTGCGAGGGTGCCGCTTGCTGGGTCCATGACCATGTTCGGAATATAGGTAGGAACAAGGCAGCTTGCAAGATTGCTGTCACCGGTACCGATCGTGGTGGATGCTGTCGGTGAGCCGATAGCGTTTCCAATACCTGCGCAGGTGAAGACGCCTTTGTTATCAGCAAGGTTCTGTCCGACGGCGTTCAGAATCGTGTTGATGTTCGACTCGCGCTGGGTGTTGCGGGCCTGGGCGAACTGCTTGGCCGGGTTAATGGCGACGATGACTATCGCCGCGAGAATCGCGATGATGCCGATGACGATGAGGATTTCGATGAGGGTGAAGCCCTTCGAAACGTTTTTAGCTTTGATCATGATGATGACTAGATAAATAATGCGCACCGGAACTGACCTCCCGCCGTTATAGGTTACATACCAGGGGAAGTCAATCGTCTACGCGTCATGGGATTTCCACCCATGAGCCGATAGTGATGGTGGGAGGGGGAGGGGGCGGAGCCGGCGGAGTGGGCGCTGCTGGCGCGGTCCATTCATCGGTGTCCGCAGGATCGTAGGAGGCGGGGTTGCCGGCGTTTCCGTCCGTGTGGCAGCCGCCGTCTGCGTCGTCTTTCACGCCGTCGCCATCATCGTCCACGCCGTTAGAGCAGCTTGCGGCAGCAGCGGGACATATCTGGTAGCCGATGGACTGGAAGATGCCGGTCATCGCGCTCGACGAAGGCGAGAGGAAGAGATTGGTCGGCGTCACGCTTCCGCCGGTTGCGTTTACAGTGCCGCTTCCGGAGGTGGTGTACGTGAAGATGTTCGGCGAAGGCGTCGAGGTCACGGTGAAGGTGCCGTTCAAGGTTGCGCTAGAGACGCCAGAAACCTGCACGCGCTCGTTTGCCGTGAGCCGGTGGGCGCTCGCGGTAGTAATGGTCACTGAGGTGCCCGCGCGCGATGCAGTAGTGATGCCCACCGACGGGAGTGTGCTCGGGCTTGCGAGCTGGCCCATGAAGTTCTGGCCGGAGGTATCGCCGTAGTGGATGGAGAAGATATTCACGCCCGCGCCCTTTGCAGCGGCCGCAGCATCGAGCGCGTACTGGGACGCGGTCACCGGCTGCGTGTAGAGGACGTTGAAGCGCAGCCAATCAAGGTGCGTGGTCGCCGTATCGGCGCAGCTTGTGCCCGGGTCGATGTCGCGCACGCGTGCGCGGAAGTTTGCGCCGAATTCAGCGGCAGTCCAGGTGTGCGTGGTCGTCCAGTCGTCGGTCGGGCTTCCGAGCAGGAAGGTGGATTCCGCACCGGTGAGCGTTGCGGTCTTTTCCGGGGTCCAGGTCGTCCCGCCGTCCCATGAGAGGTCGACGCCGAGCTGGCAGCCTGAGCTTGTGGCAGGCGCGGTGTAGTCCACTTTCACCATAAGCTGCGTGACGCGCGGCGTAGCGATGCCGCTTGCAGCCTGTACGCCAAAGCGCGTGGTCCATGCGTTCACGTCGGCGACTGCCCACGGGTTTCCCGTAAATGGGTTCGTCGTCATCGCGCGCGTGTAGGTTGCGTACGAGGTGGTGAGAGGATTGTTGTTTCCTGCGGTGTTCGGGGCGCCGCCATTCTCAACGACAAGCTGTATCGCGCTTCCTGCCGCCGTGCCGCGCGCAACCGCAGTGAGCGTCACGGCGTTTATGGTCGAGCCTGCCGGAACTGCGGCGTTTGCCGGCAAGAATGTCTCAACGGACGTTGCGTTATGGAGGTAGGACGTGTCGTTGTCGTTGGTTGCAACCGATGCTACGTCAGTCGTGTTCGTCGACCACTGGTCGTACCCGCCGATGCTTGCCGGGGAAACGGTAACGTTCGTCGCGCTTCCGGGAGTGGTGTAGCTCACATTCACACGGAGGTGATCAAGGGACGTGACAGAACCGTTCGAGCAGCTGGAGCCCGGATCAACGCCTTCGACGCGTACGGTGAGATTATTGCTATTCACTTCAGCGGGCGTCCAGGTGCGTCCCCAGGTATCGGTCGCGCCGCCGAACGTAAGGGTGGCGTCGGTCCCGGTAAGAGGAAGGGTGTCGGGGCCGTTGGGTGCGCTGAAGGTGGTGCCGTTTGCCGAGAGTGTCGCGCGGAATTCGCACCCGCTTGTATCAGATGATTTTGCTTCTGCTGCCACGTCGATGCCAGTGATGGTCGCGTTTGCCGGAACCGAGAAGCCGAAGTTCGAATACCCTTGCTGGTCGCCGTCGCCTCCGTCGGACGCGTAGATATTATTCGAGCTCTGGACGTTCCCGACCGCGTTCGTGTCCCAGTTGTTCGGGGTATGCGTCGCCGCCGGCGTCCTCTGACCTGAAGTGCCTGGCGTAAGCGGCGTGAAGTTCACGGTCGCGGAAAGCTGCGTGACGCGCACCGAAGGCGTGGTGTTGGTGGTGCGTACGCCGAAGCTCGTGCTCCAGGCATTCGCTTCAGCGGCAGTCCACGCATTTCCGGTAAGTGGGTTCGTGGTCATCGCGCGGGTATAGGTTGCGTAACCGGTGGTGAGCGCGTTCGACGAGCCGATGTTCGGCGCGCCGCCGTTTTCTGCGACAAGCTGCAGTAGAGCGCCTGACGCTGTGCCTTTTGCCGACGCGGTGAGGGTGACGGAATTCACGAGCGCGGTGGCCGGGATGCCGGCGCTCGCGAAGTCGAAGGTCTCGACTGATGCGGCAGTGTCTATATAGGAAGTATCGCCATCGTTCGTCTGCGTTGCCGAGATGCGCGTTCCAGTATTGGCGCTCCACTGGTCATACGCTCCGAGCTGAGACGCAATGAGCGTAGTCGACGCTGCCGTCGGCACGGCGATAGACCACGCGTCCGCTTCAGCCATGATGCCGCGAATGGTCGAACCGGTCGGGATGGTGGGGAACCCGAACCCAGAGAAGCGGTGGCGGTGGCCGCCTGCATCGGTCGCTTCTCCGGAGGCATTCGCGTATGCATTCGCGGGAAGCGTCCAGAGGTCTCCGCTGCCGTTCTGAACGTTTGCGGACGGAGAAGAGGTTCCGGTCATTCCGGCTGAGTTCGTCGGTTCGTTCGGCACGCCGTCGGAAACGAATATGAATACTTTTTGTTTCCCGGGCGTGTGTCGTCCGCTCGCTAGCTCGGCAGCGCCTACGGTGATTGCTGCGCCAAGGTTTGATCCCACGGAGCTGTTGGAGCCAGTGATGGTCGCGATAGTAGAGAGTATGGTGCTGTACGAAGAGGTCAGCAGGCCGTTTACCGGAATCGACGCGTAGCTTCCATCGAGGCCGCCGAAGCTTCCGGCGCCGATTTTCGGCAGCGATGAAACGCCGGCGTAGAGATTAGTCAGCGCGTTTCCGGCGTTCCGCTCATTACTGAGATCGGTTCCTGACATGGAGCCTGAACGGTCGAACATCATGACGGTATCGGAGCACGAAGGAGCCGGCGGTGGAGGGGTAACGGTCACGATGATGTTGCAGGTACTTTGTCCGCCCGCGTTCACTACTGTGCCGGTATAGGTATAGGTGCCGGCAGACACGGGCGCTGTGAAGCTCCAGGAACCGCTTGTAAACGGCGAGAGGGAGCCGACGCCGCGGTCCATGGTGAAGGACGTGATGCCGGTGCCGGCCGTGCTCCAGGCGAACGGCACATTCGAGCCACCCGGGACCGACACGGCAGAAGGATTGAAGGCGCAGGTGGGCGGGGGCGTCACCGGTGCCAAGGTCGGATCCTGCGCGGTCACCTGCGTCGTTATGGTGCTGAACGCGTTATTGAAGTTCGCCTTGGCGGTTATGGTGAATGGCTTCTTGCCGTTTATGGGCGTGCCACCTGCCACCTGCGCTATGGTGCATTCTGCCGGCTTGCCGTAGAGAGTGCCGAGCGACACCAGCACGTTCGACGCGGAATAATTGTAGTCAGCGCCGATTTTTCCGAGCGCCGTTGTGACGCACGATTCTGCGAAGCCCAAAGAGAGACGTTTGTATTCGTGGTTCAGGGCATCAAAGCGCGCGAAGAACGTGCTTGAGCCTATGGAGACGGCGAGGGTCAATAGCACCGTCGAGATGATGACGGCCGAGATGAGGGCGATGAATCCGCGCTGAGAAGTTTTCATAATTAGCGTCGCAAGTATGAGGTGCTGGTAGCGGTGCGTGTAACGAGGAGCCCAGTAGACGTATTGGCCGAAATGGTGAGCACGGTCTCGATGGCTTCAGGAACCGTGCCGTCGCCCGAGCCCTCGATGTGGTTGAAGGTAATCGAAGCGACCGAGGTGTTGGTGTTATTAAGCACGACCGGCGCATTGGTGCCGAGCGTAAGCAACAGCTGACCGCCGTTCTGTGCGACGGTCATCGGGTCGCCAAGCGATGTGTCCCACTTCGCGACCGTAAGCGACGAGCCCTTCACGCCTGCAGAGGGAGCTGTCGCGGCCTTGGCGCCCGACATCACCCAGTCGATTTTCGCCATCATGAAGTCGCTCTCTTCTTGAAGCATGGTGCGCGTTCCCACCTTGAGTGATGAGTCGAAGAGATTGTATGCGGCAATGACCGCGCCGCCCATGAGGATGGAGAAGAGCGCGAGGTATACGAGAGCCTCGATGAGCGTGAATCCTTTGTGCGGGGCAGGCATCATGGCGCGGTGATTATGGAGATCGTTCCCTTGTTCGTGCTCGGCACCGACGCGGCGTAGAGATAATTGCTCTCGCAATCGAAGCCGCGCGGCTCACCGCCAGACACGAGGTCCTGGGACACCGCTTGAGTGATGCTTCCAGGCGCGCCCACCGAGAGTATCTGGAGCTTGCTGGTTGCGCCCGTGGCGTTTCCGGTAAATAAGAAAGCGAGATTCGAGCGGACGATGGTGCTGTACACGCCGCGCGTATCAAGCGAGCCTCCTATCTTCCGGCTCCCAAGCAGGCTCGGATTCGCGGATGTGGTGTCGAGCACGGCGAATTCAGGATCAGAGCTATTCATGTAGTAGCGGCCGAAGTAGAGCGTGTCGCCGACGGTGTAGAAGCTCTTGCCGAGGCCGAATCCGGACGTATCGGAGCCAGGCGCGTTATAGATGCCGCGGAGCGCGGGGTGGGCGAGATCGTTCAAGTCGAGGACGACGAGCTCTTTGGTGGGGTTGTCCGTAGCGATGAACGCGTAGCCTGACTTCACGACGATGGTGTTTACGCCGGCGTTAATGGAGAAGGTGGCGAGCGGCGCCGGAAGGGATGATGGGTTATGGACATCGATGATGTAGAACTCATCGCCACCGGCGTTATTCGGAAGGCCGATATAGGCGTATCCGTCCTTATAAAAGATGGTGTTCGGGACAAGGCCGGTTGCGTTTGGCAGCTTGTAGGTCGAGACCACGACTGCGGGGGTAGGCGTCAGATTAATCACCTGGAACTGCGCGGTGGTCGACGCGGTAGTGACATATGCGTAGCTTCCTGCCGTGGTCGAGGTCGCGATAGCGAGTGAGGTGAAGCCCTGAGACACCACGTTGCTGCCGATAGATTTTTCGAACGTAAGCGTCGGGGGAGTAGTAAACACGGGAATGAGCGAGTACAGCTGGCGCGTGTAGGTGACGGTAACGCGCACATGGTTCACGGACGCGACGCGCGTCGAGGAGCCGCCGTTAGCGGTTGCGGAGATGACGACGCCGAAATCGGTGTCGCGTATTGCTGCCGGACTCCAAGCAGTCTCATTCCAGAGATCCGATGCGCTGCCGTACGTGTCGTACGCGTCGGAGGTAGGCCAGCTCGTCGCATGCGCCTGGTTCGTGCCGCCGAGCGTGCCGTCGGCTCGGACGATTTTGACGATATTGTCGCGTACGGTGTTGGTATTGCTGCTTCCTTTGCGCTGGATTTCAACTTTGATGCCGACAATGGTGGCATCGTCTGGAATCATCGCGCTTGTGAAGCCGAAGTTCGTCACTTTCAGGTAGTTGCTCGTTTGCCCGGAACCGAGCGTCGCGGTCGCGGAGCTCGTGTCGCTCCCGAGGCGAGCGCCGGTGGGAGTGCCCCACGCAATGCTTCCGGTACCTGAATCGTTTACGGCGGTGCCCGGGTCGCGAGGACCGAAAAAAGGAAGCGTGCCCGTATTGTTTAGCGTTACGTAAAGGCGCTTACGATATGCATCAAGGTCCGTGATGGGGTAGAGGCCCGACGCATCACCCATAATCTGCGCGCCGAGCGTCTTATGCGTCACTTGCGGCGGCAGGAGCCAGTTTCCGGTGAGGATTGAGTCGCACGTATCGCCGCCCACCGCCTCTTCGAAGTTTGAGACCACTGTTTTCAGCGTCATCGACTGCGCGCGGCCGTACATGCCGCCCCACGAAACCGTCGCGGTCACTTCCTTGGTGAAGTAGTCGGTTGAGACGGCCGTGACGGCTTTCTGATAGGTGATGGTTCCGATGGTCTCCGTGGAGGTGGTTGCGACGACGAGCTTGAAGTCCTTGCGCGCGAGAGCCTGCTGGTTCTCCAAGGTGCGCTCGACGAGGTTCAGCGCTTCGACAGCGACTTCGGTATCCACTGAATTATTCTGGATGCCAGGGAGCAGCATCATGGTTGCGGAGAAGGCGAGCAGGAGCACGGTCATCGCGATGAGCATCTCGAGCGTTGAGAACCCGCGGGAAGCGTGAGTCGTATGAGTCATATCAGTTGGTCCACCAGACGCGGCCTTCAGACTCAATGGTGATGACCGAGTCGCGGCCCTGCTGGCTTACGGTCAGCGTGGAGCCGCCTGCCGTTATTGCATCGGCGCGCAGACGGTTGAAGACGACATCGGTCATACCGGAAAGCACGGCAGCGTCGCTTTTTGCATCGATGATTTCGTCCACGGCGGCATCGCGTGAGGCGTAGGTGGCGCCCTGAAAGATGATGTAGTGGCCGGCGTGATCGAAATGAACGCCATGGGGCTTGCCGTCAGTGCAGCCGGTCCCGAAGCACATGTTATTGATAGCCTGTCCGCGCGCTTTCTGTATGACGTTCACGACGATGTCGCGCTCGTTCCTGAAGGTGAAACCGCGATAATCATCGAACGAGACGATGAGGCCGAATGCGACGACCATGAGGATGAGCCCCATCACGACGAGGATTTCAAGAAGCGTGAATCCGCGTGGTGCAGGGCGTGTCAAAAGGCCTTCCGATACGAGGCGTGGGTCTGAAATTTCTGCAGACGTATGTGCTATACGGCGAAAGAAATTGAGGGGACCCATAACGAAGTAGATAAGGTCTTTAGGCATGCCCTACGTGTGGAGGTTTTGGGTGATGCCGTAAATCGGCGTGATTATCGAAATTGCTACGAACCCGACCAGGATGCCCATGATGACCATCAGGGCAGGCTCGATGAGACTCGAGAGGTTTTTTGTGAAGTCATCGACTTCGGCCTCATACATCTCAGAGAGGTAGACGAGGGTATTCGAGAGGTTTCCCGAGCGCTCGCCGACCGCGATGAGCTGCGACATGACGGGCGGGAACAGGTTCTGCGACGTGAGGAGGTAGGACGACATGCGTTCGCCGCGATGGATATAGGCAGCCATCTTCTGGTACTCGGCCTTGTAGACGAGATTTGCGGTGGTGTCCGCGGTCAAGGGAAGCGCTTCGGAGAGGTTCACGCCGCCGCGAAGCAGGAGGCCAAGTGTGCGCGTCGCGTTCGCGAGATTGTAGTAGCGGATGAGGGGGCCAAGGACCGGGGAAGAAAGGACCACCTGGTCATAGAAGAAATGAAAGCGCTCATTCTTCTTTTTCATGACGGAAATGAGTATCCCGATAGCGATGATGACCGCGATGACGACGAGGCCCCACGACTGAAGGAAGAGGGAAGTGGCCATCACGATCTTTGTGGTGAGCGGAAGCTCCATATGGAGCGATGAGAAGATCGGCATAATTTTCGGGAAGAGATAGAGCATCAGGAACGCCGTGATGCCGAGCGTCGCCAAGGTGATGATGCCCGGGTAGATGAAGGCGCTCACGACTTTGCCCTGAAGCGAATTGCGCTTCTTCAGTTCGTCGGCGAGGTACTCGAGGTTCGTCGAGAGGGTACCGGACGACTCGCCTATCTTGATGATGTTGATGCCGAAGTCGCCGAAGATATGCGGGAATTTTCCGAGCGATTTTGCAAGCGAGGAGCCGTTCGAGATATCGGCATAGACGCTGCCGATGACGCGCGCGCTCTGGCGGGACGTCGTCTGGCTGCTGATCATGTGGAGCGACTCGAGAATAGGGACGCCGGCCTTTATGAGGAAGGAAAGGCGCTTGGCGAAGAACATCTGATCCTTGGTGGAGAGCTTCGGCGCGCGCTTCAATTCATACGCGTCGCGCATAGCGATATAGCGGTCAGAAAGTTTTTTGAAACCTTCCTGCAGCGGGCCGGCATGCTTCTGTACGGTTGACACTGCGGTATAGGAAAAGGCGAGCACCTGCTTTCCGGCTCCCGCGAAGCGCGCCACGACGAGTTCTCGGTTAATCATGGATGACGCGGAGGATTTCCTCGATTGTCGTCGTGCCGCTGCGAATCTTCTCGAATCCGTCATCGAGCATCGAGGTCATGCCTTCCTTTATCGCGATGACCCGCATCTCATCGGCTGACGCTTTCCGGAGAATCGCCTCGCGTATTGCAGGGGAGGCGACGAGCACTTCATTGATGCATACGCGCCCCTTGTACCCGCTTCCAGCGCACGCGTCGCATCCCGTGCCTTTATATATCTTTTCGCCCGCCGAAAGCGGCTTCTGTACCGGAAGGTCGACGAGGCTCGCTTTCATCGTGTCGGTCATGACGCACTCCTCCTTGCACGCGTCGCAAATCTTGCGGACCAGGCGCTGCGCGATGGCGATGTTCATCGTGGAAGCGACGAGGTACGGGTCGATGCCCATGTCAGAAAGGCGGGGAAGCGTGGTAATGGCGTCGTTCGTATGAAGCGTAGAGAGGAGGAGGTGGCCGGTGAGCGCCGTATTGACCGCGATGCCGGCGGTCTCGGCGTCGCGAATTTCTCCCACCATGATGATGTCCGGGTCCTGGCGGAGCACGGAGCGCAGGCCGTTCGCGAAGGTGAGGCTCGTGCGGGCATTCACCTGGATCTGCTCGATGCCGTCCACCGAGTACTCGATAGGGTCCTCGATGGTGATGATGGCCACTTCCGGGCGGTTCAACATCTTAATAAGGGTATAGAGGGTGGTGGTCTTCCCTGAGCCGGTAGGGCCGGTCGCAAGGATCATGCCGTTTGATTTGTGTATGGCGCGCTCCACCTTCTCCCGGTCGGCATTACTGAAGCCGAGCATGGAAAGGGTGTAGTCGGCGCTGTGGTCTGACAGGAGGCGAAGCACGGCATTCTCCCCGTGGTAGGTAGGGGCTATGGAGACACGCATGTCGACGCACGAGCCGTCGGCGAAGGTGTGGCGGAAACGACCGTCCTGAGCCGCCTGGTGCTCATCGGTCCGGAGGCTAGCAAGCACTTTTATGCGTGAAATGACCTCCTGATGGATGTCTTTCGGGAGGGCTTTCAAGTCCTGGAGAACGCCATCAAGGCGGAAGC
>CAYWQN010000002.1:0-43527 GCA_964460875.1 uncultured Candidatus Saccharibacteria bacterium
GAGAAGAGCGACTTCGACCTCGCAGATATAGCACGCAAGACCGTGAACGAGCTCACGCCGGTGGCGGTAAAGAAGAAGCTCGCGCTCACCATCTCAGCGCCTGAGGACCTCCTAGTGAACGCGGATATCGGCAAGACCAAGCAGGTCATAACAAACCTCATCGACAACGCAGTCAAATACACCACCGAAGGCAGCGTCACGGTGACCGTCGAGAAGAAAGATACGAAAGCTCGGATAACCATTGCAGACACCGGCGTCGGCATCGCAGCAGATGAGATAGGCGGCCTCTTCGAGAAGTTCAAGCGTGCCCGCGGCGCAAACAAGGTGAACACCACCGGCACCGGACTGGGCCTCTATGTGGCGAAGCAGCTCACCGAAGGAAGCGGCGGCAAGATCTGGGCTGAGTCGGACGGCGCCGGCAAGGGCTCGCGCTTCATCGTGGAGCTGCCGGCGAAATAGCCCGCTTTGAGGCATACGAAGCAATAGATAATCGAGCCTCCCTCTGCTATATTCAGCCTTATAGTATGGCCTTCCTCGAAGACGTCCGCGTCGAGCGCGAAAAAAAGATAGCCCTCCTCAAAGAGAAGGGCATCGACCCGTACCCGGCGGAGTCTAATCGCACGCATGAAAATGCCTCATTCCTCGCTGCCTTTGAGACGCTCTCTGCCTCCGGAGAGGCAATAACCCTCGCTGGACGCATTGTGTCTCTGCGCGACCAGGGCGGCATCGTGTTCCTGGATCTCTTCGACGGCTCCGCGCGCGTCCAAGGTCTCCTTAAGAAGGACGACATGGACGGCGAAAGCTTCGACCTTTTCATGATGACCGCGGACACCGGCGACTTCATCGAGCTTTCCGGTACCGCTTTCACCACCAAGCGTGGCATGCAGTCTTTGGCCGCAGCCTCCTGGCGTATGCTCGCCAAGTCGCTTCGCCCGATGCCTGACGAGTGGTACGGCCTCAAGGACGAGGACGAACGCTACCGCAAGCGCTACCTCGACATCCTCCTGAACCCGGAAGTCGCAGACCTTATCAAGAAGCGCTCCATATTCTGGAACTCCATCCGTTCATTCATGCTGAAGCGCGATTTCGTAGAAGTGGAGACGCCAGTGCTCGAGACGATGACCGGCGGAGCGGAAGCGCGGCCGTTCATCACGCACCACAACGCGCTCGATATCGACGTATTCCTTCGCATCTCGGTAGGAGAGCTCTGGCAGAAGAAGCTCATGGTCGGCGGCCTGCCGCGCACCTTCGAAATAGGACGCATCTTCCGCAATGAGGGCATGTCCTATGAGCATGCGAACGATTACACCTCTTTTGAGTTCTATGCGGCATATCTCGACGCGCGTGAAGGCATACCGATGCTTATCGATATGTACCGCACCGTAGCGCAGGAAACCTTCGGCACGCAGCAGTTCACTATAGGCGGATTTGAGATAGACCTCGCCAAGGAATGGGGCCAGTACGACTTCAATGAGCTGATGCAGAAAGAATACGGATTCGACCCGCGCAACGTCGCGCTCGACGCAGTGAAGAAGGCGCTTGATAAAGAGAAGATGTCGTATGAGCCTTCTGTCGATGTTGGACGCGGTGTCGACATGCTCTGGAAGAAAATACGAAAGACTATTGGCGGCCCAGCCATTTTGACCGGAATGCCGGTGTACCTTGAGCCGCTCGCAAAAAAATCAGTCGCTGACAGCCGCGTTGTGGAGCGGTTCAATATTCTTCTTGCAGGAAGCGAGGTAGGGAAGGCGTTCAATGAGCTCAACGATCCCGCCGACCAGCGCGAGCGCTTTGAAGGGCAGCAGAAGCTGCGGGACGCAGGGGACGACGAGGCGCAGATGGCGGATTTCGAGTACGTAGAAGCGATGGAATACGGCATGCCGCCTACGTTCGGATTCGGCGTCTCCGAGCGCCTCTTCTCCTTCCTTGCCGGCAAGAGCATCCGCGAAGCCCAGATATTCCCGCTGATGCGCCCGAAGGAATAGCGCAAAAAAATACCCCCTACTGCCACGCAGGCTGTAGGGGGTTAGTTCGGAAGTACCGACCGAGCTGTTACGAAGAGCAGCAGGACGATACACATACGCTCCGGTGCTGAGGCCACAAGTCGGCCGGCGGTTCTTCGCCAAACAGCTTGGCGTAGAGCGGTATCGTGCCGCCGAAGTAAAGCGGCTTCAGATCGGCCTGCTCCTGATCGGTCACGGCGGGCGCATGATGAATCATGGTTCCGCATGCGGCCTGCGAGAGCGCGGCGTAGTCTTTGGAAAAGAGCATGTGCGCATGCCACAGCTTGTCGACTGGTCCGGAAATGGGCAGTTTTTCCCCGGTTTTGGCAGTTGCCATCACGAGGAATCGCTTGTATTCGAGTTCAAGCGATTCAACGTGATCGGGCTCCAGTCCTTCGCGATGTACCAAGAATGCCTTGGGTCGGGACAAATCCCAGCCCATGATCGCGTCGAGAGTCCGGCTTTGGATCTCGATCGGTACCACACTCGTGTTCATCTTCTTCTCCTTCACTCTCCATGGAACATTCCAAGGAGTGCTCCAAGTATAATAGTGGGGGTTGCTCTGTCAAATAAAAAGAGTAATTATAAATCTGTCAATAACGTATGGATCAGAGCGTAACATTTTCGCGTATCTTTAAAGTGAGGCCAGACAAGGTTGCGCGCGTGCGCGCATGGATGCAGGAGCTTTCTTCCGCGCGGCAGAGCGAAGCGCTCGAGACGCTTGCGCAAGAAAATCTATCCCGAGAGACCTACGCATTGTTCGTTGATGATGAGAATACCCACTATCTTATCGGCATGACCATAGGAGCGGGGCGCCAGCTTCCGGCCAACCAGGAACTGGAGATCAATCAGCAGCACAGCACGTTTAAAAAAGAATGCTTGGTTGCTTTTTCAAAAACCGGGGAAATACTTTTAGATTTGAAGGTGCCGCCGCCTCCTTCACTCAAATGATTTCGCACTTTTTACATACAGGTCCCCAGGACGGGGCGAAGCTGCTCGTGTTCGGCGCCATACACGGCGACGAGCAGTGCGGACCTGTCGCGATAGGAAAAGTCATGGATAGGATACGGGCCGGTACGCTTCCTATCGTCCGCGGCTCTATTACCTTCGTCCCCGTATGCAATCCCGAAGCATATGCCGAGAAAAACCGGGTGCATAAGGAGAATTTGAACAGGATATTCAAGAAGACCGAGAATCCCGACTCCTATGAGGCAGCCCTCGCAAACGAACTTTGCGCGCTCGTCGACGAATGCGACGCATTGCTTGATATTCACTCGTCTTTCGTCCCCGCGCCTTCGAACGTCTTCGTCGACTACCCGACGCAGGAAAACCTCGCTTTTGCGAAATCCCTCCGTCCAGACTTCCTCGTATTCGACTGGCCGAAGGTGTACGAGAATAACGAGTTCGCATTTCCGGGCTGGACCACGGACCGCTATGCCCATGAAGCGGGGAAAATCGGCATCCTGGCCGAATGCGGCAAGCACGATGATCTGAACGCTGAGGCGCTCGCCGAGCGCTACATAGAGCGTGCGCTCGAGCACTTTGGCCTTACTGCGCTCGGCCCGCCGCCCGTGGCGGAAGAGCCTGCGCCGCGCTCAGTGCATATGACTGATATATACAAGCGCGAAAGCGCTGACGACACGTTCGTGAAGGCTTGGCATCATCTCGAAGAAGTGCCGGGCGGATCAATTATCGCAACGCGCGCGAACGGCGAAGAAGTGCGTGCCTCAAGCGACTGCTTCATCCTCTTCCCCAAGGATTACGCGCTTCCCGGCGGCGAGTGGTTCTACCTCGGCGTTGAGAAAGCTGCCTGATATACTGCGCGTATGACTCTCGTAGAGGACTTGAAGGCGCGCGGGATAGGGAAGGAGGCGTCCGCGCCGCTTGAGACCATTCTCTCCACGAAGCGCGGCGTGTATCTTGGCATGGACCCGACGGCCGACTCCCTCCATGTAGGACACCTCGTCCCGTTGATGCTCATGAAGCGCCTCTCCGACGCCGGGCACCGCGCGGTATTTCTGGTGGGCGGTGGGACCGGCATGATCGGCGACCCGCGCGATTCAGGAGAGCGCACGCTGCTTGATAAGCGCACGCTCGAACACAACAAGCGCGCGCTGCGCAGTCAGCTCCAGAAAATAATGGGGCGCTCCATTGAGATGGTCGATAACGCGTCATGGCTCGGCAAGCTTTCGCTTCTCGAGTTCTTGCGCGATACCGGCAAGCATTTCTCAGTGAACGAGCTCACCAAGCGCGATCTCATCAAGCGCCGCCTGGAAACTCCCGACGAAAGCATCTCATTTACTGAATTTTCGTACTCATTGCTCCAAGGCTTCGACTTCCTCACGCTTTTCAAGAAAAGAGGCGTATCAGTGCAGGTGGGCGCCTCCGACCAATGGACGAACATGCTCTCGGGCGTCGAGCTCATCCGCCGCAAACAGAGTGAGGAAGCGTTCTGCTTCACGTGCCCCTTGGTCACGGACGCTGCCGGCAAAAAATTCGGCAAATCAGAGGGTAACGCCGTATGGCTCGACGGGAAGAAGACATCGCCGTTTTCCTTCTATCAGTTTTGGATGGGACTTCCAGACCAGGGGCTCGACACCTATCTGAAGCTCTATACCTTCATGCCCGTTGCAGATATCGACGCATTGATGGAGAAACACAGCGCTGCTCCGCAAGACCGGGAAGCGCAGGAGACGTTGGCGCGTCTCGTGACCGAAATAGTCCACGGCCCGGCAGCGACCGCTCAGGCCGCAGCGGCTTCCGACGCCCTGTTCGGCGGACGGCCGCTCGGAGAGCTATCGCGCGAAGAACGCGCAGTACTCTTGGGCGAAGCGACGACCGTAAGCATTTCAAAGGCGGATGCCGCAAAAGGCTACGCCATAGGAGATGCGATGGTCGCCGGCGGGCTCGCATCCTCGAAGTCGGACGCGCGTCGCCTCATCGAAGGCAAGGGCGTCTCCATAAACGGCAAGCCGGTGGACTCCGTCGATCCGTCCATCCGCGCTGCCGACTTTGACGGCGGTCTTGCGATACTCCGCAAAGGAAAGCGCGATACGGCAGTGCTCGTCTTGAAATAATGGATACCGAGTGGGAAGCGACGTTCTGGCCGGTTGATAAAGACGATATGCGCGAACGGCTTCTGAAAGCCGACGCCCAACGCGAGCACGAGGAACGCCTCATGCGCCGCTATGTGCTGCATATGCCAAGCGGCGGGAACGCGAGCACTCATGATCGCGTTCGGGTCCGCGACGAAGGCGACAAGGTCACCATGACCATAAAGCAGACGGGGGAAGCCATGCATGAGCAGAAAGAGTACGAAATAGTTATCGATGACCTGGAGCGCGGAAATGAGTTCCTGCTGCATCTCGGCTGCGCGCCCATGGCGTATCAGGAGACGAAGCGCGAGACCTGGAAGCTGCTCGGCACGAGCGTCACTATCGATGAATGGCCTCATATAGAACCTTGGCTTGAGATAGAAGGAGCAGACGAAGCGGCGGTGCGCGCTGCCGCTGGAGCGCTCGGGTTCGCGTGGAGCGACGCGAAATTCTGCACGAAGAAAGCGCTGTACGGAGAAAAGTACGGCATGTCGCGCGAGGAAGCTGGGGAACTTATGGCGCGGCTTGTCTTTGCGGACGCGAATCCATTTCTCCGCACATCTGGAACATAAGCCTCAAATAGGCTAGAATCGGCCTAGATGCGTCGGTGGTAGAGTGGTCAATTACAACAGGCTGTAAACCTGTCGGCTTCGGCCTACGGAGGTTCGAATCCTCCCCGGCGCACAAAATGAAAAACCCCGAAAGGGGTCTTTTCATTTTGTGGCCGGAGCACGCCTGGGAGGCGTGCGTGGAGGATTCGAAAGCCGGAAGGCCGGAGGGCCTGAGGCGGGGTCGCGCAAAATCTCAGCAGAGATCTACGTGTGACCGAACCTCCCCGGACGCACTTGGTAAATCGTGCACACACTTCCCAAACGCACCTCAATTTTTTGCATAAAAAATATCCGACCATCGTCGGACTCTACCTAACCATCGCCTTACGCAAAGTCAACTTGCGTCTGTATTACACTACCGCCGCGGAACCTGTTCTAGGTCCGCGGCGGGGATTCGGGGACGAGCCTACCGGCTCGCGAGTTGCTGTTGCGCGGCTTGCTGCTGACGCATGTCCGAATAGTCTTTCCACTCCTGTGCAAACTGCTGGCGGCGCCAGCCGTCATACACAGGCGGTCCGACAATCACGAACGTGGCCGTAGCGATGAGCGCGCAAATCAAACTTTTCATGCGTATTGCCCCTTTGTGCTACCCATCCGTCGACGGGCGAATATCCACACTATATCAGAAATAGAGGATAAGTCAAATCAATGGATCCGGGTGTGCATAACTTCATAAACACGAACGCCGCACACCTTTGGTAAGGTGGCGGCGTCATGCTTTCCCGGCAACGAGCCGAATTACTGGACGCTTACGCCGAGAAGCCCCGAGGGCGCCATGAGCGCAATCACTGAAGAAATGATCGCGACCAAGACGCTTAACGGAACCTCCCAATGGCGCTCGCACCAATCCCACGAGTCGTTATATGCCTTTTCGAAAGCTTTCATGGTAGCCCCCATGATGTGTGCTAGCCGCGCGCATGCGGCAAAGCTTTATCATACCAGCTTTATAGGTATTGTCAATATAACCGGGAAAACGCGCGGTAGGGAAGCCTTTTTCTGCTATATTGCTCTCATGAACGCACGACAGCGCCTCCTGACCGGACTCCAGTCCTCAGGGGATCTCCATATCGGCAATTATTTCGGGGTATTAAAGCCGTTCCGCGAAGCGTACGAGGCATACGACAGCTTCCTCATGGTCGCCGATTACCACTCCCTCACTTCTTTGAAAGACGCCGGGAAGCTCCGCGAGAACATCAAGAATGCAGTCAAAGATTACGTCGCCGTAGGCATCGATCCTGCGAAAGCCGTCATGTTCAAACAGTCGGACGTATCTGCGCACACCGAGCTTGCATGGATATTCGACTGCCTTGTTACGGTGAAGTTTCTCGAGCTCGGCCACGCCTTCAAAGACAAGGTCGCCAAAGGGCTTGAGGCGAATGCCGGGCTCATGACCTACCCCATGCTCATGGCCGCAGACATTCTCCTCTATGACACGGACGTGGTGCCGGTGGGCGAAGATCAGCGCCAGCACCTTGAATACGCGCGCGAAGCGGCCGCGAAATTCAATAATGCGTACGGCGCTCTCATGAAAGAGCCGAAAGAGCTCATCCTCCCTGGCGTAGGCATCATCCCCGGCACGGACGGCCAGAAAATGAGCAAAAGCTACGGCAATACCATCCCCCTCTTCGGGACCAAGGACGACACCGCAAAGGCGGTCATGGGTATCGTCACGGACTCTTCGGGCGAGCGTCCGCAGCATGTGTACGCCATACATAAGCTCTTCCGCGACGAAGGAGCGCTCACCGCGCTCTATGAAGAGAAGAAAGGGAAGTACAAAGATTTGAAGGAAGCCCTTATAGAAGACATCGAAGCGGAGCTTGCTCCGATGCGCGAGAGGCGCGAAAGCATTACTGACGCAGACGTCGCCAAGATCCTCCTGGAGGGCGCCGAGAAGGCGAAGGCGGTTGCTGACGCCAAAATGACCGCAGTGCGTAAAGCAGTGGGCGTCGACTAGGCATTTTATACGAGTGCTATTATTTCGGCACGCAGCGCTGTGGCTGCATGAGGAGGATTGCGCATGTCTCTCAAAATTTTGGTTCTGAGAGAAGGCGAACAGGCCGAATGGTCTAACAGGATGCTCGATAGGATTTTTCCGGATGGCTGGAGGGTTGTTCCTCAAAGTTCTCCGGAAGCTCGGGATGCATTGCCAATCAGTATCGTTACTGGGCGGGCATGGCTCGTGAAAGTCTTCTTTCCTGAAGACGCCGAAAACAAAATCGAGGTGCCTGCAGTGACCTATTAGCCTGGACGAGCGTCCGTCCGCGAGCATTCGCGGGCGGACGTCCTTCTTTTACGTATTCGAATATAGGCCGCAAGCGTGCTATTTTATCCTCATATGACGGAGCGAATTCTGATAGGCGAGCTCGGCTCGCACGTGGGCGAGACGGTCTCTATTTCGGGCTGGGTGGACGTTCGCCGCGACCAGGGAAAGATGGTGTTCTTCGATTTCCGCGACCGCTCGGGCCTTGTCCAGGGCGTGGTGCTTCCGGGGAGCGAAGCCTTGGAAACAGCGAAGGAAACCCGCCAGGAGTACGTGGTTTCGATTTCCGGCATCGTGAACAAGCGTCCGGAGAAGAACGTCCAGGCCGGAAAGCAGAACGGCGATATCGAACTTGAAGTGAAAGGCATCGAGATACTGTCGAAAGCGCAGGAGCTGCCGTTTGATAAGGACACGGACCTCAATATCGACACTCGCTTCGACTACCGGCCGTTCACGATGCGAAGTTCCCGCGACCGCGATATCTTCACGGTCCAGGCCACTATCCTGGACGCATACCGCAATTCATTGAAGCGACAGGGCCTGACTGAGTTCGTCGCACCCGCGCTCGTGGGCGGCGACGCAGAAGGCGGTGCTGCAGTCTTCAAGGTCGGCTACTACTACGACCAGACCGCATACCTCGCGACGAGCCCTCAGCTCTATAAGCAGATCATGGTCGGCGCCTTCGAGCGCGTGTTCACCATCGCCAAAATCTTCCGCGCTGAAAAAAGCGCGACCACCCGCCATCTTTCCGAGCTCACTCAGATGGATTTCGAAATGGGCTTCATCAAGGACGAGTTCGACGTCATGCAGGTCCTTGAGAATGTCATCCGCGACGTCGTGAAGGAAGTGGGGGAAAAGCATCCGGCAGAATTCGCGCGCCTTGGCGCCGAAGTGCCGCATGTCGGAACGAAATTCCCGATACTCTCCCTCACAGAAGCGCATAAGACGCTCGGCGTCGCTCCGGAAGACGACATGACGCCGGAGCATGAGCGCGATATCTGTGCATGGGCTCTCAAGGAGCATGACAGCGATTTCGTGTTCATCACGAAGTTCCCGACCAATGCCCGCGCCTTCTACACCATGGGCGAACCGGGAGGAGAATCACGCGGGTTCGATCTCTTGTTCCGCGGCCTTGAAATTAACTCGGGCGCCCAGCGCATCCATGATTACGACGAAATGGTAAAGCGCATCGAAGAGCGCGGCATGGACCCGAAGAAATTCGCGTTCTACCTCCAAGCCTTCAAGTACGGCATGCCGCCGCACGGCGGCTGCTCGACAGGTCTTGAGCGCCTCACCGGCCGCATGCTCAACCTGGGGAATGTGAAGGAGGCATCCGCATTCCCGCGCGATATGAACCGCATCGACACCCTCTTGTCAGGAAGCGAAGAAAAACTCCCGTAACGTATGGCAACCCTCAAAGAGCTCTACGACATCGCGGTACAGGCAGGCATCGACGCAGACCCGCGCGGACGCGTCGGCGTCGAAAAAGTGCTCGCGCGCCGCACGAAGGAATTCGGGGCGTTGTCTGAAGCGAAGAAAAAAGAATACGATCAGGAGGATTTGTGGGATCCGTACATCGATTCCGGCATTCTCGCGGGGAATCCCGACGGCGAGGTGAAGAAAATAATGGCCGGCATCGACATCGATACGGGCGAAGTGGCCGTCGCCGGCATATTGAACGACCGGGGCGCGAAAATTGACGCGCTGGTCGCCCACCATCCTCAGGCTACGGGCTACGCCGCTCTTCACGAGGTCATGGAGATGCAGTCGGAGAACCTGACGCGCTACGGCGTGCCTATCAACATCGCCGAAGGCGTCATGCGCGAGCGCATCGATGAAGTGGCGCGCAAGCTCTCTCCGCGCAACCACACGCAGGCGGTCGACGCCGCGCGCCTCTTGGGACTTTCGTTCATGGCGACGCATACCATGGCCGACAACATGGTGTTCGACTTCCTCGAGAAGCTCTTTACCGCGCGCGGCGCCGAGACTGTCGGCGATGTGATGGCGATATTGAAAGAAATCCCGGAATATCAGGAAGCGATGAAAGGGAAGGCAGGCCCGATGCTGTTCGCAGGAAGCGAAAAGAACAAAGCCGGAAAAATCGCCCCGCTTGAGATTACGGGCGGCACCGAAGGATCCCACCTCATCTATGAGAAGCTCGCGCACGCGGGCGTTGGCACAATCATCGGCATGCATGCGTCTGAAGAGCACCGCAAAGAAGCGCAGAAATATCATCTGAACCTTGTCATTGCCGGCCACATGAGCTCGGACTCAATCGGCATGAATCTCATTCTCGACAAGTTCGAGGCGAAGGGAGTGGAAATCGTGGCGTCCTCAGGCTTCATCCGCGTAAGCCGCAACAAATAGGCGCATGGAAGTCCTGACCGTCCACAACAACAACTACACGGTCCGGACCCCGGCCTTCGAAGGCCCGTTCGGTCTTCTTTTGGAGCTTATCGAGAAGCGGAAGCTCTCCGTCTCCGACCTATCTCTCTCGCAGGTCACCGATGATTTCATACAGCACGTGCGGAGCCTCGCAGACTTCCCGATGGAAGACGCCGCGGAATTCATCCAGGTGGCAGCGACCCTGCTTCTCATAAAATCCCGCTCGCTCATCCCGGACCTCGAGCTCTCCGGGGAAGAAGAGCAGGATGTCGATGACCTGAAGCGGCGCCTCGTGGCCTATGAGCGCGCCCGGGAGGCCGCCAAGGAGCTCGGCCGCCTGTTCGGCCGATCCGTGATGGTGTCGGCAGGGGAGCGCGCGCCTGACGTGATGTTCTCGCCCGCCAAAGACATGACGCTCGCCGCGCTCGAAGCTGCGCTTCGGAGCGCTTTGGCAGAGCTCGAGAAAGAGGAGCAGCTTCCGGAAGCCCGCGTGAAGCCGATGGTCACCATCGAAGAAATGATGGACCGATTGCTTACGCGCGTGCAGAGCGCAATCACCATGTCGTTCAAAGATTTTTCCGGAGACGCAAAAGAGAAGGTTGAGGTCATCGTATCCTTCCTCGCGCTTCTCGAACTGGTGAAGCAGGGCGCGGTCGACGTCGCCCAGCACGAGACCTTCTCGGACATTCGCATTACGAATACCTCCGCAGAAACTCCCAAGTACGGATAAAAAGAAACGGGCTGCGCGAATGACGCGCAGCCCGTCGGCACTAGCTGAAGTACCACCACACCCATGCAAGGGTGACCACTATCCACGAGAGCCCGTTGGGGACCTCGCTCACGAGCGAGCCGAGCCGGTTTTTATCCCAGCCTGCTTCTCTCACGGAGAGGATCAGCTGGCCGAGCCTCGACCAGATGGTGATATGGCCTGCACCTATCGCAATGAGCGACATGCCCGCGCCGCCGACCAGCAGGATATTCCACGCAAGGATGAGCTGAGGCACCGCCTTGAACCAGACGGCGAGCCAGCCTTTCACGAGCGGGTCCTTGAATGATCGGTTTCGGAGAGCGCCGATGAGGAGCGTAGCGGCGACGCCTATCAAGACGAGCACGGCCGTAAGCGTGTCGCGATCGTTCCAGCTCCATGAGTTCCGAAGAACCAGGCAAGCCAGATCAAGCGCGATCATTACGGTCCATACTGCGTATGACCAGAGCGTTTGAATCGTTATGCGGCTTGGCTGCGCATCGTGAGCGCGCCACGCCAGCCACAGATTCAAGAGCAGGAATATTTCCCATGCCCCGAACCAGCTCGCACTGACTCCTTCGGTGGAAGTCAACAACTGCGCGAACTGGCTGCCGCCTGACACTGCCGCGAACCCGATTTGCATCAGGAACAGCAGGTCGGCAACGACCTTTTTGGACACATGAACCTCCCGTGTCTAGAGGAATGGAAAGGACGTTCGTTTTTATAAAAACATTAAAATATACATAGGTCAAATATCCGCTGGACTTTCCCCGAATCATGCTTTCCCGTGCACGCAATTAAGGCTATTCTGTAGCTATCTATGGCACTGACTCCTCCAGCCACTCTCGAGGCTATCCTCTTCGCGTCCGGCGAGCCGGTGTCAAAGAAGCGCCTGGCGCAGCTTCTTGAGGTGACGCCGGCCTTGCTCGACCAGGCCGCTGAGGTTCTGCGCAACCAGCTCGCGGGGCGCGGGCTCTCTTTGGTTGAGACCGAGAACCACATCGAGCTGCGCACTTCCGCTGACGCAGCTCCAATCATCAAGAAGCTCCGCGAAGCCGAACTTGCGCGCGACCTCGGGAAGGCAGGCCTCGAGACCTTGGCGCTCATCTTGTATCGCGGCGGCGCGACCCGCGGCGAAATCGACTGGGTGCGCGGCGTGAACTCTTCCGCGACCGTGCGCTCGCTGCTGCTTCGCGGCCTTATCGAAAAGACCGAAGACTCTGAAGACAAGCGCCGTCCGCGCTACAAGCCGACGGTCGACGCGCTCGCGCATCTCGGGCTTGAGACCATGGAGCAGCTTCCCAATTATGCCGAGCTTTCCGCTATACTCTCCGGTAAGGAAGAGAAGAGAAGCGAAGAATCTGTCGAGCTATGAGCATGCAACACCTCAAACATCTTATCGAAGAGATAGAGCAGCGACGCAAGCGTCGCTACTTCTACCAGCTCGGTCTGGCCGCGCTCGCGGGCCTTGCGCTTATCGGCACGGGCGCAGCGGTCATGCCGTTCCTGTCCGCGCCAGCTCCGGTAGCGGAGCTTCCGGCGGCAGACACGTCTTCGGCCTACGACTCTGTGAAGCTCTCTGCAAAAGCAGCCATCGTGTACGACCTCACGACAGGCGATGTGCTTTATCAGAAGAATGCGGAAGCGCAGCTGCCGCTTGCGTCCCTCACCAAGCTTTTGACACTGTATGCCGCCTCTGACGCCTTAACCGCGGACGCTCCCGTCGTCATTACCTCCAAGGCGCTCGCGATAGAAGGCGAGAGCGGTTTCCGCGAAGGCGACACGTTTACCTTTACCGATGCTGCGCGGCTCGCGCTTGTCGCGAGCTCGAACGACGCTGCCGAAGCCATCGCAGAAGCCGCGACGAAAGTGCAGCACGCGCCTAACAGCACCTCGCTGCTCGCCTCCGCCGCAAGCTCCATCGGCCTTACGCAGACGTATGCGCTGAACGGCACCGGCCTTGATGAGAACGGGGAGATTTCGGGAGGCTACGGCTCGGCGCACGACATCGCGCTTCTGGCCGCCGCACTGCTGCGGCGCATCCCGGGCATCATGCATGCCTCGATGGACTCCTCGGTGACCGCAACGACGCTCAATGGTTCCTCGTATACGCTTAAGAATACGAACCCTGAGGTGACGCGCATCCCGGGCCTCATGCTCTCGAAGACCGGCTACACGGACCTGGCCGGCGGAAACCTCGCTGTCGTGTTCGACGCCGGACTCGGACACCCTATCGCGGTCGTCGTGCTCGGCTCCACCCGGGACGAGCGCTTCTCTGACGTGGATCGCCTCGTAAAAGCAACAGGGGAGCAATTCGCCGGCCTGCGCCTTCCATGATTCTTGATGCAGCCAGAGTTTTAATTCCGTTCGTCGTTTCGTTCACGTTCGGCGTCTTGCTTGCGCCGGTCCTGACGCACTACCTCTATAAGCACAAAGCCTGGAAGAAAAAGGCGGGGAAGGGGAACGGCATGGGAGACAATGCCGGAACCCCACTCTTCGATGAGCTCCATGCCGTACGGGAGACGTCGGCGCCAAGGATGGGCGGCATCATCGTGTGGGGCTCGGTGACGCTCGCTGCGCTCCTGTTCGTCTTCCTCGCGTATTTTTACGACAGCGTATGGAGCGATCTCGACTTCGTGAACCGCGGCCAGACCTGGCTACCGCTCTTCGCTCTCTTGGCTGGCGGCGCCGTCGGGCTTATCGATGACTTCCTCGAGATAACGAAAAGCAAAGGAGGACTGGCGCTCCCCTGGCGGCTCATCATCGTCTCGCTCCTGGGTGCGTTCGCAGGTTGGTGGTTCTACGACAAGCTCGACATAAGCGCGGTCGGCATTCCGTTCCTGGGGCCCCTGCCGCTCGGTGTTCTCTTCATTCCGTTTTTCATACTCGTGACGCTCGCCATATACGCCTCCGGCGTCATCGACGGCATCGACGGGCTCGCCGGCGGCATCTTCGCCATCGTCTTCATGGCATACGCCGGCATCGCCTTCGCGCAGAACCAGATAGCGCTTTCGGCGTTCGCCGCAGCTACTTCGGGCGCCATATTCGCGTTCCTCTGGTTCAACGTGCCGCCTGCGCGTTTTTACTTATCAGAGACCGGCACCATGGCGCTTACGCTTGCGCTTACGGTGACTGCGTTTTCGGCTGACGTGCTCGGAGAAGGAGTGGGCGTCGCCGTGCTTCCTATCATCGCACTTCCGCTTTCGGCCACCGTCGCAACAAGCGCGCTCCAGGTGTTTTGGAAGATGGTATTCAAGAAAAAGCTGTTCCGCATCGCCCCTATACACCACCACTTCGAGGCGGTCGGCTGGCCCTCCTACAAGGTGACGATGCGCTACTGGATAATCACCATTATCGCCTCGGTGTTCGGTCTCGCCATCGCGCTCCTCAAGTAGTGGTACGGTATAGTTAGCTGATGCGCAGCATCTCCGGCGATCGGCTCTTTTTCCTCATCGTCATCATTCTGGTGGTCGGCGGCATAGCGATGTTCGCCTCCGCGTCTCTCGGCCTCCTCGCGCGCGCCGGCGACTCTCCCTGGAAGCTCGCGTTCACCCAGCTCATGCTCGGACTTGTGCCCGGCGTCGCCGCGCTTGTCGCCATACGCTACGCGCCTCTTGCGTGGATTCAAAAAGCCGCGCCGCTTCTCTATATCGGAAGCATCGGCCTTACTGCGCTTGTGTTCGTCCCGGGCATCGGCGCCCGGCTTAATGGCGCCTCGCGCTGGATAGATCTCGGATTTACTACCGTGCAGCCGGCGGAATTCCTCAAGATTGGCGTCATTCTCATGCTCGCGTGGTACTTGGCAAAGATGAAAGGGAAGCTCGACGACTTCCGCACCGGCCTCATCCCGTTCGGCATCATCGTCGGAATCCCGTCCATCATGCTTCTCTTGCAGCCGAACACGTCGACCGTGATGGTCATGGGACTTACGGCGCTGGCGCTCTATGTGCTCGCCGGAGGCCCTTGGCGCGACGTGTTGGTGATGCTTGCAGGCGCGGTGGTCGTACTTGCCATACTCGTCGCGCAGCGGCCCTACCTCATGAGCCGGGTAGCCACCTTCATGAACCCTTCGGATAACTCGCTTACGTCCGGGTATCAGATTCAGCAGTCATTAATCGCGGTGGGCTCGGGCGGATTCGCCGGTCGGGGCTTCGGGCAGAGCGCACAGAAATTCAACTACCTGCCGGAAGCCCAGGGGGACTCGGTGTTCGCGGTGTATAGCGAGGAATTCGGCTTCGTCGGGTCCGTGTTCATGGTGCTTCTCTTCGTCGGGTTCGCGATGCGCGGGTTCGCTATAGCCGCAGACGCTTCTACCGTGTTCGGATCATTAGCCGCCACGGGCCTCACGCTTCTCATTTCGCTTTCTGCATTTCTCAATATCGGAGCTATGCTTGCCATTCTTCCTTTGACGGGCCTTCCGCTCCCGTTCGTTTCTCACGGCGGCACTGCGCTCCTTATCGCACTTGCGTCAGTAGGCGTTATCTTGAATGTCGCAGCGCATCGCAAACAGGCAAAACGCGCATAGCTGCAGAGTTTTTCAGCCACGTTCTCGTGTTATAATCCTTTGAAATGAAGATTGTATTCACGGGAGGGGGCACCGGCGGCCATTTCTATCCGCTTATCGCGGTGGCCGAGCAGGTGCGCGCCATAGCGCGCGAGCGCCGGCTCGTGGCCCCGAAGCTGTACTACGTAGCGCCGAGCGCATTCGACACCGACGCGCTTTTTGAGAACGAAATGGTATTCATAGGCTGCCCGGCGGGGAAGTGGCGACGCTATTTCTCCCTCCAGAATTTCTCGGACCTGTTCGTCTCTGCAAGCGGATTCGTATCAGCCCTGCTCACCCTCTTCCGCATCTACCCGGATGTCGTCTTCTCCAAGGGCGGCTACGCCTCCGTGCCGGTAGTGCTCGCCGCGCGCGTCCTCGGCATACCGGTATTCATCCACGAGTCGGACGCGAAGCCGGGGAAGGCGAACATCATGGCCTCGTCATTCGCCTATCGCATCGCCGTCGCCTTCGACAGCGCCGTCGCCTTCTTCCCAGCGAAGGTGCGCGACCGCGTCGCGCGCACGGGCATTCCCATTCGCGCCGCCATCATGATGCCGGAGCCCGAAGGCGCAGCCCAGGAGCTTTCCCTTGACCCGACGGTCCCTACAGTCCTTATTCTCGGCGGCTCTTCAGGCGCGCGCGCCGTAAACGACGTTGTGCTCTCAGGACTCGCGGAGCTTGTAGACGCAGCGAACATCATCCATCAGACAGGGAAGGACAACTTCGCGGGGGTTTCGGGCACGGCAAAAGTCATTCTCGAAAAAAGCGCCTCTGCGCAGCGATATCATCCGTTCGCGTATCTCAATACGCTATCCATGCGCCGCGCATCAGGCGCCGCCGATCTCATTATTTCCCGAGCTGGCATGACGTCCGTCGCGGAAATCGCGCTCTGGAAGAAACCAGCCATCCTCATCCCGATTCCCGAGTCCGTGAGCCATGATCAGCGCACCAACGCCTACGCCTACGCCCATACGGGCGCGGCTGTCGTCCTTGAAGAGCAGAATCTTTCCCCGCACGTCCTTGTATCCGAAGTCCGCCGCATATTGGGCGACGCGGCGCTTCGCGCTGATATGAGCGCGAAGAGCTCAACGTTCGCGAATGCGGACGCCGGCCGCATCATCGCGGAAGAGCTCATCACCCTGGGCCTCTCCCATGAGCCGCAGGCGTCGTCTGCGCAGATATAATCCTATGGACGTCGTCACCCGCATCCCACCTTCGCCAACCGGCCGCCTCCATATCGGCACCGCGCGCACAGCGCTTTTCAATTACCTCTTTGCCCGGCGCAACGGGGGGAAGGTGATATTCCGAAGCGAAGACACGGACCGCGTCCGAAGCAAGAAAGAATTCGAGGAAGAAATCATCGAAGGCCTCAAGTGGCTCGGCTTGTCTCACGACGGGGAGATTATCCGCCAGAGCGAGCGGAGCGAGCGATACGGGGAGCTTTTGCAGAGCGTTATCGCGTCAGGCAAAGCCTATGTTTCCAAAGAGCCGGCAAAAGACGATCCAGAAAGAGAAGTGGAAGTCATTCGGCTCAGGAATCCCGGGGTGGAAGTAATATTCGAAGACGCTATTCGTGGTCCTATCAATACGCATACGGGCGACCTTGGCGACTTCGTGATTGCACGCTCAGTTACCGACGCGCTCTATCACTTCGCCGTGGTCGTTGACGACTACGACGGGGGAGTGACGCACGTTATCCGCGGCGAAGACCATATTTCCAATACCGCGCGCCAAATTCTCATTCAAGAAGCGCTCGGGTTCCCGCGCCCTGTGTATGCGCACCTGCCGTTAATTCTCGCGCCGGACCGTTCGAAGATGAGCAAGCGCCATGGCGCAGTCTCCGTCCTTGAGTACCGCCAGGACGGATTCCTGCCGGAAGCCATCATCAACTACTTGGCGCTCCTCGGCTGGAACCAGGGCGACGACCGCGAAGACTTCTCGCTCGCAGAACTCGTCGATGCGTTCGATCTTTCCCACGTGCACAAGTCCGGCGCCATATTCGACATGGTGAAGTTCAAGAACGTGAACCAGCGCTGGATGCGCAAGCTTACCGATGAGGAATACATAAGCCGCGGCGCGCTCGCCGACAATGACCCGCGTGTGCTGAAGGCCGTGCCGCTGTTGAAAGACCGCGCAACGACGTTCGCAGAAGCCCGCGACATGCTCTCCGGCGAGCTTGCCTGCCTCTTTACGGCTCCGACCCCGGACGCCGCCACTCTTGCGAAGAAGGAGCCAGAAGGCGCACTAGGCTGCACAAAAGCGCTTCTTGAAGGCATCGTGCCCTTGATACAGGCGCTTCCGGCGGATGCATCGTCCGACGTGGTGAAAGACACCCTCATGCCGTACGCCGACGCGGAGGAAGCGAAACAGAAAGGCGGACGCGGCGCCGTGCTCTGGCCGCTTCGCTACGCATTGTCGGGCGCTGAGCGGTCACCGGACCCGTTTACGCTCGTCTCCATACTAGGCGCAAAGGAATCTGTCGCACGCCTTCATAAAGCCCTTGCTATACTGAAATAATGATTCGTTCAGCTCTTCTCGCACTCCTATTCGCTGCACTCCTTTTTTCACCGCTCTCGCACCCTGCGGCTATTCATGCCGATTCCGTCGATCAGATTCAGGCGCAGATAGACGAGATAAACGCGCAGCGCGCGGCGCTCGACAAAGAGATTGCCGGCTACCAGAAGCAGCTCACCGTCATCTCCGGACAGAAGCAGACCTTGCAGGGCGCCATACAAACCATCGACGTGTCCCGGAATAAGACGGCGGCCCAGATTGCCGACATCCAGAAGAAGATAAAGGCGGCAACTTTGAAGCTCGACCAGCTCGGCATCCAGATAGGGGAGAAGGAGAACTCGATCTCCTTGGATAAGTCGGCGATGGCGGCCTCTCTCCGCGCTATCGACCTCACCGACGACGCGACGCTCATCGAGCAGGTCCTCGCCGCAGACGATCTTGCCGACGCCTGGATAACCATCGACAACCTTTCGTCCCTGAACGTCGCGCTCGCCGCCCACCGCGCCGCGCTGTCTGAGGCGAAAGTCGTGCTCGCAAGCCAGAAAGATGCCGTGACGTCCACGAAGACGGAGCTGTCGAGCGCAAACGTGGACCTTGGAAACCAGAAGAAAGCGCTCGACGTACAGAAGGCGGCGAAGGCGACGCTTCTTGATCAGACGAAGTCCACTGAGGCGGCGTATCAAGAACTCATCGCCAAGAAGCGTGCGCAGCAGGCACAGTTTGAAGCAGCGCTCTCACAGCTTGAAGACAGTCTCACTACGGTGGTCGACTCTACCCAAATTGCCGCAGCAGGGTCAGGCGTGTTGAAGTGGCCATTCTCAGACGCTTTCATGGCAGGATGCGCTGCGAAGCAGGGAGCACTCGGCAACATTTGGTGCGTCACCCAGTACTTCGGGAACACTTCTTTCTCTACCGCTAATCCGCAGATATATAACGGTTCGGGGCATAACGCGATAGATATTGGTGTGCCCACCGGGACTCCGGTAGAAGCGTCCCTTGCCGGAACCGTTATGGATACTGGTAACACTGACTCGGTTCCTGGCTGCTATTCGTTTGGTAAGTGGGTAGTGATAAAGCACTCGAACGGCCTTGCCACCCTCTACGCCCACCTTTCCTCTATTCAAGTTAGCGCAGGACAGTCGGTCTCCACCGGTTCTGTAATCGGGTACTCAGGCATGACTGGCTACGCTACCGGTCCTCACCTCCACTTTGGCGTATATGCTGCACAAGGTATTCAGATACTTACGCTTGCACAGTACCGAGGTGCCACGAGTCCATGTGCGAACGCAAAGATGCCGGTAGCTCCGAAGGATGCGTATCTTAACCCGATGTCGTATCTATAAGCTTTTATTTACTCCTCAAGAAAATAAAAAGGCTGTCGATTTTGGTCGACAGCCTTTTCTGGTTGTTATGAGCAATTACGGAAGCAACCTGAGAAGCTTCTTGCGGAGCAGTGCAACGTTTGCATCCGCAATAACTTGAGATTCGCCTCCCGCTCCATGCATGACGGCGAAGTCGCGCGCCAACACGAATGCATCAAGTAATTTCTCACCTGACAAACCTGCCAGATCGCTTTCTGCAAGTTCCTTGCCGTCTTCGATGGTCTTTTGGATATTCTTCATAGCCACTCTCCACAAACGAAGTCTGGACAGACCCTATCATATGTGTCAAAAGTTTTCCAACGAGCTAGGAGATTACTTAGTAGGTACTGATACACTCCTTTTATGCGTATCGACATTGTTGGGGTGAGCGGAAGCGGGAAATCGACACTCGCATCGCGCCTTTCAAAGAAGTTGGGTATTCCTCATGTAGAAATTGACACCTTCTGGTTCGAGGCGGGAGGACGCCACGGCCCTCACGATACGCCGAATATAGACGCGGTACGGGCGCACATACGAAAGTCACTTACTGAAGCGCTTGCTCAGGATTCTTGGATATCAGATGGCACGTACATACGAGAACAGGAGCAGATTGCACCCCTAGCGGATGTCATTCTTTTTCTCGATATACCACTCATTACACGACTCATCGCGCATACCCGTCGGACGTTTTTTGAACCAAAAAAGCATGCCCACCTCACGCTATGGGACCAACTTTCTTTTTATAAAGAAATCATCACTCGTACCTACCGCACTCGTCCAAAGTTACTGGCGTTTTTAAGTAACTACGCTGAGAAAACGGTTACTTTACGATCCTACAAAGAGATAGGTGCGTATGTCCGCGAGCTACCCGTAGTATAGCTACATATCACGCACTCTCCAAAGCACTCTGCACGCTATCGTTCGGTGAGGGCTCCATGCGAGCGCTATCTTCTCAAGCCTTTCTCGGGAAGGTTTTTTCAGGTTATACAAAGTTTCCATAGAGCGTGCGAGGCCTAAATCGCGCGAAGAGAAGATGTCGGAATGAGAGAGACCGAACATAAGGAACATCTCAGCGGTCCACGGCCCTATGCCCCATACTGCTACCAAAGCTTCTGTTGCTTCTTCTGGAGTGCTTTTCCTCAGGGCTCCAAGGTTAAGTCCTCCTTGTACTGCTTTGGCGAGTTCTTTTAAGGTTTTCGTCTTGGCAGCAGAGAGTCCTGCTTTCCGTAAGCGGGGGAGCGATGCCTTTATGAGAGCGTCTGGTGAGACCGTGCCGCCACACACCTCTTGTACTCGTTTCCATATAGTGTCTGACGCCTTTACGGAAAGCTGCTGACTCACCACTGATTCACAAAGGCTATTAAAGAGGGCAGTAGGCCCCCGTAGAGGTTTACGGGCAGTGAGGTGCGCCTCCACCTTCTTCGCCGCCTTATAGAGGATAGGGTCCACCTTCTTAAAGTGAGCCAACGCAGCGGCAATATCATGCATGGGCGCATTATACCCACGAACGCTCTAGGACCCTCATAGGGCCGGTTATACTGAGCCTATGATTAAGCTCATCATCTGGATAGTTATCGGCCTTCTGGCCCTCTCGTTCTTTGGCATATCGCTCCGGGCTATCGCCGGATCCCCAACGAATCAGGACAACATCCAGTTCCTGCTTACGACCCTTGAGCAGGGCTGGGACTATATCGTCGCGTGGGTCGCTGACCTTCTGAGCGTGTTTGATTTTGCGCAGTAGCATGGAGGAGCGCAAACCTATTCCGGTTACCATCCCCGCCACCGCACTTCCGGCGTTTGCAAACGCCACCAAGGTTACTGTCTCTGATGACTCGGTCATTGTGCAGTTTGCATATGTTCGTCCTGGAGGTGCCAATGGCCAACTCATTTCTGAAGTGGTGTTGACCCCTAAGCACGCCATAAACTTCAGTCGCTCATTAGACGCGACGATAAAGAAGCATTTCACTCGTCATTTGGAAGCGGAGCCATAGCCGAGGGCACCCGTGCTACACTCCTTCGGATGAAGATAGCGATAGTAGAAGATGAGCTCCGCCTCGCGCAGGTCCTCAAGCAGGGGCTCGAGTACGAGAATCATCGAGTGGACCTCTTCCACACCGCGAGCACCGCGCGCGAGCGGCTCGAATATTCAGGCAGCCTCTATGACCTCATCATACTCGACCTCATGCTCCCGGACGGGGACGGAACAGATGTCTGCTCCGGCATACGCGCTTCCGGCGTGCAGACGCCCGTATTAGTCTTGACCGCTCGGGACTCAACCGAAGACTAGGTGGCGCTGCTTGACCGCGGCGCAGACGATTTCCTCACCAAGCCATTCGATTTCGATGAGCTTCTGGCCCGAAGCCGGGCGCTTGCGCGCCGTGCAAACGACGGGCCGGCCGCTACCATCACCATAAGCGACGTCACCATAGTTCCGGAGCGGTTCGAGGTGCGCCGCAAGAACAAGATACTGCCTCTCACGGCGCGCGAGTTCGAGCTCCTTGCATATCTCGTGCGCAATCGCGGCAAGGTAGTGAAGCGCGAGGAACTACTTGCTAGGGTCTGGGGCCAGACGCAGGCCACCACGAACGTAGTAGACGTACATATCCGCAATCTTCGGAAGAAACTCGACGAGCCGTTCGAAACGAAGCTCATACAAACCATTCATGGCGTGGGGTATACGATTGCGGAATAAGATCACGAACGACCCGTTTCTTGCGGGCCGGCTCCGGATGACTTTTTACTACCTTGCATTCTGCACGGTGGTGTTCTGGAGTGGGAGTTTCTTGGTCGATCACTATGCGCACACGGTATTGCTGCAGGCCTTCGCGGATCCCGCAGCTAGGTCTCCCGAAGAAGTCATGGCGCTCATAGACGAGTCGCGAATGAAAATCCGCATCTTTTACGTCATAGTCTTCTCACTCGGTGCCTATGTCCTAATGGGAGAAGCGCTCCGTCCCGTACGCGAAGCGCTTGAGTCCGAGCGGCGTTTCATCGCCAATGTCTCGCACGAGCTGCGCACGCCGCTCACGCTCGCTAAAGCGGAGACGGAAGTGCTTCTCAAGAAGCCGGAACTCCTTGACCTAACGCGTGCGACCGCGGCGTTACGGAAAAATCTGACGGAGATAGATCACGTGTCACGCATCATTCAGTTCCTGCTCGTGCTCTCAGACTTTAACGGACAGAAGGGAACGACGACCAAACAGCAAGTCCCGCTTTCGCAGATAGTCCGTGCGGCCGAAGCCCAGTCCGCGCGTCTCCTGAACGAGAAGAAGGTCCGGCTCCTAACGGCGGTACCGGAAGGCGATACGCGCGTACGTGGCAACGCAATCGCCCTCGAGAAGCTGCTGTTAAACCTTGTGAGAAATGCGGCGATATACAGCCCAGAAGGAAGCACTATCGAGGTATCGGTCGCAAGGACAGGAAGCGGGAAGCTCCTCCTTGCAGTCAGAGATTACGGCATCGGCATACCAGCATCCGAGCATAAGCACATATTCAAGCCGTTCTACCGCGGGATGAACGCCAGCCCCGGAGGGACCGGGCTCGGACTTGCTATCGTTCAGGAAGTTGTACGCCTCCATAATGCACGAATACGCGTCGATAGCGTTGAGGGCAAGGGCTCGACCTTTACTATTGAATTTTCGTAGCGTTACTATCCCCACCTCGATATAAGCATTTATTAATATTTCATTAATTTCATCACGTATACTTCAAAGTGCCCGAGTACTAACTTCGGCAATGGATGAATCTATTCCCCTTATATACGAACAACACGAGGATACCGCAGGTATCTTCTAACGCGACGATACTAGCGAATCGTTACTCGTTCCGTCTTGTGCGCCGAGCGCCTGTTCTACGCGCCAAAGGGGAAGTAATTCACTCACGAGTAGAAGTCCCTCCAGTCGAGCCGTTCCCGCCTACCGCTGTTGAGCCTCAGACCGCGCCGGAGATTGTACGGGTACAGGGAGTGGATGACGGGAAGCGCAGTTTCCTCAAGCTTGCGAGCGTCGTTGGACTCGGCGTTGTAGCTGCGTCGGCCCTACCGCAAAAAGCACAAGCGTATGTGATGGGGAGTGCACCAACCTCAAGTGTGGTAGGTGTAAAGAATGCTTCGAATGTGCGGGTAAACCCTGCAACTCAAGAAACTCTTCAGGTACTTGTTGAAGGTAACTCGGTATTAAAGAAGACGATTAGTCTCTCAGGATCCGGGACCGTGCATACCCCTGCTTCAGGAAAAAAAGTACGCATCTATAACACCAAGTTCTCACTTGATGCCACGATGACGAGCGTTTCCTTCCGCTTTACCTCAGGTGGCACCGATTTCGAGAAGTATGTAGCACCTCGTACCGGAGGCCTCTATGGCACGAACAACCATCCCAACTATAAGGAAGGTGGGGTGGATGAGGTGGTGTACTGCTCGATAAGCGGCACCGGGAACGTGCAGATAAACATTGATTATTTAGAAGTGTAATCTTATTACTATGGCAAAACGAGTCACCGAGCATCTGTTCACTGGAGGCACCGTCATGTACGACGCGTACGACTCGACGAAAACTGTGCTCGGCGACCTCATCCGCCAACAAACAGGCGCGGCATCCACTGACAAATACGCCGGTCCAACAAAAGTAGCTGTTGCCCGACCGAACGAAACGTCGGTAGCGGTTCCAGGCATCTACCCTCACGTCGTACGCTGGTCGGATAAATCAGGCTATTACATAACGGGCACCGTAGCGGTATCAGGCACCGCCGTCACCGGGTCCAGCACCGCGTGGCTCGCTGCGGGCGTGCCAGTGAATGCACGCATAGGCTTCGGTACTACCGACCCGGTAGCGGTAACGACCTGGTACAACATCGTGGCCATCCCTTCAGACACCTCACTGACGCTCGACGGATCTGCCGGCACCATAGCGGGCGGCACCTCGTTTGTTATTGATATGAACTACAACGTTGACTGGGTATTTCTAGCCGACGGTGCCGCAACCGCTGCAACAAGACGTATCACCTGCTTTGAATATCGCCGCGGTCTATCAATCTTCACCTGGAAAGGATTCATTACGCAGACGTATCCGACTGCCACGAACCACACGATTACCGGTATGCGCGCCGTGTACGCGAAGTACACGACCGGCACCGTGGGAGTTTCCACCGCAACGGTAACGGGGAGCAGCACCACCTGGAGCGCTGACCGCATCAACATTGGCTCCCGCATCGGATTTGGTTCGTCCGACCCCACCCAGATATCTACCTGGTATTACATCAATGCCGTAGGGTCCGACACCTCAATCACTATTCAAAACAACGTCACCGCTTCTGGTACCGGCGGCGTCGCATCGAACCTCTCAATATCCTCCGGCACCGCATACGTCATCGAGGACCTGCGCATTCTCACTACCACAACAAACGCTACAGCCACCAACGGCGGACTCTTCATGTCCGCTGGCATGTCGCAGGATGACTTTACCCCTGCGGGCACCACTATTGCTGCAGCGGTGACCACTGACAAAGTAAAAGCAGTGTACTGGCTTGCCGATGCCTCAACCGTCACCAACGACGCGAACTCAGGCCTTGCGCTTGACGATCGGGATAGTTGGACCCAGCAGTACTGCTACGTCATTGAGCGCGTCGCCGCGACCACGCCGTCAATATACAAATACAATTTCCGCACTGCGCTTGCGTCAATATCTGCCGGGAAAACTACCTCTGCGTTCGTGTTTGCAACCGGCATCCAGACCGTTACCGGTAACACATCAGCAACTAACAACGGCCGTGTCGGCACACTTTCCCACGGCCCGGCTTCCGGAATAAAGTCTCTCTTCTTCGCAACGACTTCGCGCATTTACCGCGTTGCAATCGGAAATATAGTAAACGGTTCGACCACATTTCTTTCTGACGCCATGGTGGAAGTACCGACCGGAGGCACCGGAACCTTTACGGCCACCGGCGCATTAACCGGCGTTGAAATTTCAGACCAGATTGACCGCCTTATCGTAACCTCAACGGGAGCTGCGGGCGTGAGAAGCTACGTAACCAAGTACAACACTAACTCCGATCCTTTCGACCATATCTTCCTGATTGACTCTAAGCAAATAGATCAGGCGGCAGCTGACTCAAGCTCAGTGCCACACCCCAACATCCAGGCCGGTATCATGAACGTCTGGTCAGAAGAAGGACTCACGTACATAAGCCGCGCCGGCACCACTTCGCTTACAAACGCACTCTACGCCGTGCCGCTTGGCGCTGATTGGTCCTATGCCGACGGCACGGTAAAACAGCGGCTTTACACCCCATCCCTAGCGACGCCTAATGCGGTTAAGTATTCGCGTGCGTATGTAAATAATGCGCAATACTTGGGAGAAGATAATCTCACGCTTCCGACCGAACCGATGCGCATGTATTACCGAACTTCGGGTATAAGCGATAACAGCGGCTCATGGACGCTCATCGACCAAACGGGGGACCTTTCCGGTGTTGATGGCGCGGCCGCCATACAGTTCGCAATTGAGTTCCGCACGATTGGTACGTTCTGTTTACCAACTCGCGTGTTTAACGTATGTGTTGTATATGAAGACAACACGACCGATAGCCATTACCAGCCATCGGTAGCGTTCTCTTCAACCACTGCTAAGCAGTTCGCATGGCGCTTCTCGACTGCCTTTGGCGGCACTGTGCCTACCTTGCAGATACAGCTGTTCGACGCAGTTTCAGGAAGCCTCCTACTCACCGATGACAGCGCAACTCCAACGGGAACCTGGGAAAAATCTACAAACGATGGGGGAGCGTGGGGCGCGTACAATACCACTGACAAGGGAAATGATACGACCTATATCCGCTACACGCCGGCTGCTCTTGGCGACGATGTGAAAGTGCGTGCCCTCCTTACCCAAGCCTAATTATGATTACTATCTCAAAGGGTGATCGTGTCGCGGGACTTCCCGACCTCATAGTGTCCTCTCCGTCGGGAGAGTACGCAGACGTAGACCTTATTCTCTGTGCGCGGAAGGACGCGCCGAACTTCGACGCCGCCATGTACCAAGCGCAGTTTATCCGGTACGGAGAAGTCGTCTATCAGCACGAGACACCGGAAGCGCTTGGAGCGGTGCTTGTCGCCATTGATCCAGAATCCACTCATGATGCTGCGCAGCTGTGGCGGGAAGAAGAGAAGCGTCGCATCGCACGTGAAGGCGGTACTCTAGTGCCAGAAGATCAAACTCCTGCACCCGATGCCGTTGAACCTCAGACAACTATTCCTGAGGAAGAAGAGGACGACGTGAAGTTCTTTAAAGAGAAAGAGGAAGAAGCAGCTACTACCACACCAGATGAAGCGGTGCCGGACAGAGAAATCCCTGTCATTGATATTGAAGAACCGCCACTCGGCGAGGTGGGTGGTGCAGCATCTTCTACAGAGCCAATCGCCGATCCTTCAGTCCCCGTCATACAAATTGACGAGCCAGTGGTGACTCCTCCAGTTGAAGATGTGCCAGCGCTCGATATGTCGAGCACAACACCGCAATAGCCATGGCGCTAACCGATATCGACTTTAACGAAGGAGAAGGACAAGATTTCATCGTCGAGCTTGCGACTGGAACTCTGGGTACGCCGGGAGATATTCTGGTCGAAGCAGGGAGCGATGCGTATCTTCTCCTAGAAACCCCAGCAGGGCAGGGAGGCGGGGATGAAATATTCATCATAAACGACTAACCAGGTCTGGTATCCTTCAGGGCATGGACGATTCAGCGCCGATTACGGAACGCTATGGCGAGTATCTTGAAGAGCTACGGCGCAGACTCTACCGTCTTGCGCTTATCTTCGTCGCTTCTTTCTTCATAGGAGTTGGTTCTACCAGTATCTTGCTGCCTTTTTTCGTAACACTCTTCTCTGTGCCGGGAGTGACCATCATTGCCACCTCGCCGTTTCAACTTCTTGAACTGACGATGAATACCGGTTTTTTCTCGGCGATAGCGCTTACCCTTCCGTTTGCGCTTCGTGAAGTCTATGCCTTTCTCCACGACGCGCTCTTACCACGTGAACGGCGTCTTATTTTCTGGTACATTCCGCTCGCCCTTCTTCTCTTCGCCGCCGGCTTTACCTACGGATTTGCGATTATGTATTACGCTATCGTGGTCATCGCGAACGTCAACATCGGGTTCGGTATCACTAATCTCTGGAATATTACCCAATTCATCTCACAAATCCTTATCACGGCAGCACTCCTCGGCGTCATCTTCGAGCTTCCGTTAATCCTTTCTGGCCTTATCCAGCTCGGCGTGTTGTCGGTAGACTACCTGCGCCGTCATCGTCGCATCGCATATGCAGGGATATTCATCTTTGTTGCTTTACTTCCCCCAACCGACGGGCTATCCTTCCTGGTGATGTCCCTTCCGCTTGTGGCGCTCTACGAAGTGACGATTGCCGTCAATTCGTTCCGCCGCCGGAAAGAACTCTTAACAATATAATTTTTGGTACCTATGTTTGGACTCGGCTCGAATGAACTCATCATCATCGCGGTCATTCTCGTACTTTTGTTTGGTGCCACCCGCATCCCAGCGCTCACGAAAGGAGTAGCAGACGCTATTCGCACACTGCGCGGTGCATTCAAAGACGAAGACAAAAACAAGAAGGTATAGCACAAAGAAAAATCCCGGTCCTAGCCGGGATTTTTCTTGTATTCTTGTGGGGAAAAGGGAAGAGTGCTCTAGAGGCAGTGCTACACTGTAAAAGTGAAGATTTCATTAAGCGGCCCTGCCGCTTTAAGCGGGAATCAAAAAAGGACTAGGATACGCATTGCGGGCCTAGCGTTGTTTGTTGCGCTATATATAGGGCTTCCCGCCGCCGTAGAAGCTGCGTACCAGCAGTTCCTTCCAGGAACTGATATCTACTTTGGTGAATTCGTATACGACGATGACTTTGTAGCAACTACTACCGCAGGCTGCACCATGACGGTCTATGATCCGTCTGGCTCACTTGTGGTGAATGCGGCAACAATGACCGTTGACCCCAATGGCTTCTACGCCTATTCCTTTACACCAACCGAAACCCGGGGGGTATGGCCCGCATCCATGTCCTGCGGATCGGCATTAAACGGAAGTCTGGTGAAGCTCGATAAGACGTTTGAGATATCAGACAATGTTGTTTCCTCTTCGTCCGTTGCTGCCCTAGTAAATGCGAATACGAATCTTGCGGTTGCGACCGCTTCCTCTTCGCTCTCAGCAACCCTTCCTAATTCCATTTGGGCCTTCTCAGGTCGCACTCTTACATCGTTCGGAACATTAGTAGCTGACATCTGGGCATCCGGCACTCGCACCCTTACCGGATTTGGCACCCTTGCGGCTGACGTGTGGACATCCGCAACACGTACACTCACCGCTGCCGGTCTCACCTCGGGATCACTGGCTCTTCAGTCAGATGTCACCACCGCTAGTTCGTCACTGGGCACGGCCATCACGAACAGTCAAACGGCTATTAATGCGAACACGAACTCACAGATACTTACTGCCTCAACATCGCTCGCGTCGTTCATCAATACGAACACCAACGCGATTGTGCTCGCCGCTTCAAGCTCGCTGGGAGCGCAATTCAACGTCCTGGGAGCGACTATTGCAGGCATACCGGCGGCGGTCTGGAATATCACTACCGCATCGCTCTCAAGCCCAGGATCGATAGGGAAGCTTATCGTGGATAACCTCGATGTCGCGGTATCGACGGTTTCGGGTGGTGGTGGCCTCACGGCGGTTGATATCTGGACCTATGGCACACGAACGCTCACCGCAGCAACCCTCTCTTCAGGAGCACTCGCGCTTCAGTCTGACGTGACGACCGCCTCCTCCTCTATTGCGGCAGTGGTCAATGGAAATACGAATGCACAGGTACTTGCCGCTTCCACCTCACTTGCTTCGAACATCAACACCAACACCAATGCCATTGTTCTTGCTGCCTCCTCGTCCCTCGGTGCTCAGTTCTCATCTATAACGTCATCCATTGCTTCCATTCCAACCAACGTTTGGGCCGCAGGGACGCGTACTCTGACCGGCTTCGGAACGCTCGCAGCTGACGTCTGGACCAACGGTACTCGTACGCTTACCGGTGCCGGTCTCTCGTCAGGCTCTCTTGCCACGCTGTCTGACCTACAGACAGCATCATCATCTCTTGGCGCCGCTATTACTAACAGCGAAACGGCAATTAATGCGAACACGGATGCTGAGGTGCTTGCGGCTTCCACCTCACTTGCGTCCAATATCAACACAAACACGAACGCACAGGTACTCACCGCTTCTACCTCCCTTGGTCTCTCGCTTTCATCAATCGCATCTTCTATTACTTCGATACCGGCGAACGTATGGGCAGCAGGCACGCGTACGTTAACTGGGTTCGGTACTCTTGCTGCTGACGTTTGGACCAATGGCACCAGAACCCTTACCGGAGCCGGCTTGTCGTCTGGATCCCTTGCCACTTTGTCTGACGTACAGAACGCTTCAAGCTCAGTGGCTGCAGTCGTAAACTCAAATACCGACAGTCGAGTTGCAATTGCTACCTCCTCGCTTGCTGCGGTGGTGAATGCGAACACCAACGCAACCGTTCTTGCCGCTTCCTCCTCGCTTGGCGCTCAGTTCGGCACGCTCGCAACAGCAATATCAGGTGTACCTGCCGGAGTCTGGAACATCACTACCGCCTCGCTCTCAAGTCCGGGCACGATAGGGAAGCTCCTCGTGGATAACATCGATGTACCTATTTCAAGCGGTGGCAGTCTTACAGCAGCCGATGTATGGGCGTTCGGCTCTCGCACTCTTACCGCCGCAACGTTGAGTGCCGGTTCGCTTGCACTTCAGTCTGACGTAACCACCGCATCCAGCTCACTCGCTGCAGTTATTAATGCCAACACCAACAGCGCAACAGCAGGAGTTACGAGTAGCGTGAACAGCAACACCAATGCAACGGTACTTACTGCATCGTCATCCCTTGCAACCTCGATTCCAGTGAACGTATGGAATGCATCAGTACGCACGCTTTCATCATTTGGCACACTCGCTACCGATGTGTGGAGCGCAGCAAGCAGGACCCTCACGGCAGCTGGGTTGACGAGTGGTTCGCTCGCAACGTTGTCTGATGTGCAGACGGCCTCAAGCTCACTCGGGACAGCAATAACAAATAGTCAAACGGCAATTAACGCGAACACCGACAGTAGGGTAGGTATCGCATCGTCATCTCTTGCTGCGGTCATCAATGCAAATACGAACCTCTCCGTTCTCACGGCGTCCACCTCGCTTGGTCTCTCGCTTTCATCGATAGCAACTTCGATCACTTCAATTCCTACCGCAGTGTGGGCCGCTGGCACACGCACTCTTACCGGGTTCGGCACCCTTGCAGCTGACGTTTGGACGAATGGCACCAGGACCCTTACCGGTGCAGGTCTCACCTCAGGGTCCCTTGCCACGCTGTCTGACCTACAGACAGCATCATCATCTCTTGGCGCCGCTATTACTAACAGCGAAACGGCAATTAATGCGAACACGGATGCTAAAGTACTTGCAGCTTCCACCTCGCTTGCATCCAATATCAACACAAACACAAACGCTACGGTGCTCGCTGCGTCCTCATCTCTTGGCGCTCAGTTCTCCTCTATTACGTCCGCTATCACTGCAGTTCCAGCGGCAGTATGGAACGTCGCAAGCTCTACGCTCACCACTCCAGGTTCTATTGGCAAGCATATCGTTAACAACCTCGATATTGCGGTCTCGACTATTTCAAGCGGCAGTGCCATTACCCCTGCTGACATCTGGGCGTACGGTACGCGCTCCCTCACCACAGCCGCACTTTCTTCAGGGGCGCTGGCCACCAATGCTGATATCAACGCAGCGACCACGAGTGTGAACACCACCATCGGTACTGCCTCTTCATCCCTGGCAGCGGTTATCAACACCAATACCAATACGCAGGTTCTTACGGCTTCAACTTCGCTTGGCGCTCAGTTCTCGTCGATCACCTCATCCATTGCTTCCATCCCAACCAACGTTTGGGCCGCAGGGACACGCACCCTTACCGGGTTCGGCACCCTTGCGGCTGACGTCTGGACGAACGGCACACGAACACTCACTGGCGCAGGGTTGTCGTCTGGATCCCTTGCGACGTTGTCTGATGTACAGACCGCTTCGAGCTCTGTCGCTGCGGTCGTGAATGCAAACACTAATAGTGCGACGGCAGGAGTTACGAGTAGCGTGAACAGTAATACCAATGCAACGGTACTTGTTGCATCGTCATCCCTTGCAACCTCGATACCAATAAATGTATGGAATGCATCAGTACGCACCCTTTCATCATTCGGTACGCTTGCAACCGATGTCTGGAGCGCAGCATCACGCACGCTCACTGCAGCTGGCCTTACCTCAGGATCGCTCGCGCTTCAGTCAGACGTGACTACCGCGTCCTCCTCACTTGGTGCGGCAATAACGAACAGTCAAACCGCCATTAACGCAAATACGGATAGCCGTGTGGCAGTAGCAACATCGTCACTTGCTGCGGTCGTGAATGCGAACACAAACGCAACCGTTCTTGCAGCATCGTCCTCACTTGGCGCTCAGTTCTCGTCGATCACCTCATCCATTGCATCCATCCCAACCAACGTATGGGCGGCAGGGACGCGTACTCTGACCGGCTTCGGAACGCTCGCAGCTGACGTCTGGACCAACGGTACTCGTACGCTCACGGCTGGCACGCTTTCGGCGGGGTCGCTCGCCTTGCAGTCTGACGTAACGACGGCATCTACCTCTCTTGGCACAGCGATAACCAATAGTCAGACGGCGGTGAACGCGAACACCAACGCGCAGGTACTAGCGGCCTCCACTTCGCTTGCGTCGAATATAAATACCAATACGAACGCACAGATTCTCGCAGCCTCTTCTTCGCTCGCAACCGCGATACCCGTGAATGTCTGGAACGCGTCAGTCCGCACGCTCTCGTCGTTCGGTACGTTCGCGACCGATGTTTGGAGCGCCGCTTCGAGGACGCTCACGGCGGCGGGTCTGACCTCGGGAAGTCTCGCAACCTTGTCTGACGTTCAGACCGCATCATCCTCTATCGCGGCCGTCGTGAATGCGAACACGGACACGAGGGTGACCACGGCAACTTCCTCGCTTGCAGCCGTCATAAACGCCAACACGAATGCGCAGGTGTTAACGGCATCCACCTCGCTTGGCCTCTCGCTCTCATCAATTGCTTCGTCCATCACCTCAATTCCAGCAAACGTCTGGGCGGCGGGCTCGCGTACGCTCACCGGTTTTGGAACGCTCGCGGCTGATGTGTGGACGAACGGGACGAGAACACTTACCGCAGGCACCCTTACTTCAGGAACGCTCGCCTTGCAATCTGACGTGACGACGGCTTCGTCGTCCCTCGGCACCGCCATTACGAACAGCCAGACGGCGGTGAACGCAAATACGAACGCGACGGTGCTCGCCGCATCCACGTCACTTGCCGCAGGAACCGCTGCAAGCCAGACCGTCGTAAACGCAAACACCAATGCCGCAGTCTTGGCCGCATCGTCCTCGCTTGCAACTTCTATACCCGTGAACGTGTGGAATGCATCAGTCCGCACGCTCTCGTCGTTCGGTACGCTCGCGACCGATGTTTGGAGCGCCGCTTCGAGGACGCTCACGGCGGCGGGTCTGACCTCGGGAAGTCTCGCAACCTTGTCTGACGTTCAGACCGCCTCGTCGTCTGTCGCTTCAGTAGTTAACGCAAACACCAGTGCTGCAGTTCTCGCCGCATCCACGTCGCTTGCCTCGAACATAAACGCGAATACCAACGCGACGGTGCTCGCCGCGTCGTCGTCCTTGGGTGCGCAGTTCTCGTCGATTACCTCATCAATTAGCGCGCTGCCGGCTGCGGTCTGGAACGTCGCAAGCACCACCCTTACGACCCCAGGCTCGATAGGCAAGCATATCGTCGGCAACCTCGATATCGTCGTATCGTCGATATCGGGCGGCGGCGGACTTACCGCAGCAGACGTCTGGGCGTACGGTACGCGCTCGCTCACCACAGCGGCACTCTCTTCCGGCTCATTGGCCACGAATGCTGACATAAATACCGCCACCTCGACCCTCACCACGACTATCACGACCGCCTCCTCGTCTATCGCCGCAGTCGTGAATGCAAATACCAATAGCGCCACGGCAGGGGTGACGAGCGGCGTGAATAGCAACACAAACGCCGCCGTTCTCGCCGCATCGTCGTCGCTTGCGACCTCGATACCGGTGAATGTGTGGAATGCCTCGGTCCGAACCCTCACCAGCTTCGGCACTATCGCGTCTGACGTCTGGAGCGCTGCAACGAGGACGCTCACGGCAGGCACACTCACCTCAGGAACGCTTGCGCTCCAGTCTGACGTTCAGACCGCGTCTTCCTCCCTTGGCTCGGCGATAACGAACAGTCAGACGGCGATAAATGCCAATACCGACAGCCGCGCCTCCATCGCATCCTCGTCGCTTGCGGCGGTGATAAATGCGAACACCAACGCACAGGTACAGACTGCGTCCACCTCGCTCGGCGCCACGCTTGCCGCGATGCCGGCTGCAGTATGGGCGTCAGCCACAAGGACGCTCACCTCAGGCGCCTCTATCGCCTCAGACATCTGGGCGGCAGGCACGCGCACCCTCACGTCCCTCACGCTCTCGTCGCAGTCGCCGTGGTCGGTCGGCATGTCTGACTTCAGCACCATCACGGCAGGCGAGACCTATCGCGCGACGGTGACGACGGTCTACAACGGCACGCTTACCGATTCGGCAAACCTGCCGACCATCATCGTGTATGACGCAAACCGCAACGTGGTCGTGAACGGCGCCGCCATGACGCGCACCGCGGTAGGCACCTACGAATACAGCTACGTGACAAGCGTGAGCGCCGCAGGCGGCGTATGGGAGACCGTCGTGTCTGCCACGGTTGAGTCAGGGAAGACGTTGCCGGGCAACGACTACTGGAACGTCTCGGTCGCGCCGCCGCAGGTCATCATCCAGAGCATGAGCAATACCGTGGTGCCGAACATCACCGCGAACGTCCGCATCACGAACGAGGGTGATGTGCCCTACGAATACCAGTACGAATGGTGCGTCGTCTCGAGCCTCGCAAATGGCTGCGGCGGCGGCGATGATATCGCGTACGGATCGGCCGCGAAGCTCATCAATCCGCTCGAGAACTTCGACACCGTCCTGTCGGCAACCGTCCCCGCGGCCGGCACCTATTACTTCAAGGTCGCGGTCTACTACGGCTCTGACGTATCACGCGCAAGCCGCCAATTCGCCGCAACTGCAGCAACCACCTCCGGAGGCGGGGGTGGCGGAGGCGGAGGCGGAGGCGGCGGGGGAGGAGGCGGAACCCCGGTCCCCGGAAGCGGCAGCTGCGGAGGAAATGTCGCCGATATCAACTGCGACGGCCGGGTGAATGCCGTGGACTTTTCCATCATGCTTGCGTATTGGAAGACCCAGGCGCCGTTCCGTAATCCGCGCGTCGACCTCAATACTGACGCGCGCGTCGACGCCGTCGACTTCTCGATACTCCTCTATCACTGGGGCGCCACACGCTAATCTATGAACTATCTTTACGCTATCGCACTGTTCTTGCTCCTCCTGGTCGCCGAGCCTGCCCAGGCGGCGCGCTTGTCGGTTGAAGCGCCGCTAGCCGCCGCCGAAGCGCCATTCTATCTTCCGGTAGTCCTTCAGACCGAGAACGATTCTATAAACGCCGTTACCGGCTCCATACTCGTCCCGCCCGGCATCACGATAGACAGCATCGACACTTCAGGCTCAGCCTTTGCGCTCTTTGCTGAAGGCCCGTCATATGTCCTGGCCTCACATGCCATCGAATTCACCGCAGGCGCCCCGCACGGCATAGCAGCAGGCGAAGTGGCGCTCCTCTTTATCGTGAAAGCGCATGCCATAGCGCCAGGAACCTATACCTTCACCCCGCAGAATATGTCTGCGTACGCGAACGACGGGGCTGGAAGTCCGGCAAGCATCGCTTTTTCATCGACGGCAGTATCCGTTGGCGCTCCTGGCTCGGTGCATGTGGATCCACCGAAGACTGAGCACGCAGCGCCCATCATCGCGGCCATAGGCCAGGACGACTCCTTGTTCGAAGGGAAGTGGTTCGCCACCTTCTACGGCGGCGCTTCAGGAAGCGCGGTTGATCATTATCTCGTGCGCGAAGGGTGGTGGCACGGCACGGTAAAAGCGAACCGCTACTACGTGCTCGAAGACCAGCGCCGCACCACGACCCTCTGGATAACGGCAGTAGGCGAGAACGGCAAGAAAGTGACGACGGTTATTCCCGCCTTCGAGCCATGGCCGGAACGGCTTCTCTTCGCGGCAATCGTGCTTGTCGCAGGCGCGCTCGCGGCGCTCCTATGGAAGATGCGCCGAAGGCGTTCACACTAGCCATGATGCGCTTCACGTACGCCGCCGCTCTCATCCTCCTGCTTACGGGCGCGCCCGTCGTCGCAACCGCAGCGACCATTCAAGTAACGCCCGCATCAGTCTCCGTGCATGCAGGCGATATCGTGACGGTGCGCCTCATCGCGAACACCCAGGGGGCGGCCATAAACCAGGGCGAAGGCACGCTCCGCTTCCCGACCGACATGCTCGACGTAGTGTCTGCAAGCAAAGCAGGCTCCATATTCACGCTCTGGGTGGAGGAGCCCGCGTACTCGAACGGCGCCGGTACCGTGCATTTCGACGGCGGCGTGCCCACCCCGGGGTACACCGGCTCCGCGGGTACCATGCTTGCCATCACCTTTCATGCAAAAAAAGCCGGGACGGCGACGCTTTCGCTTACCGATAGCGCGCTCCGGGCAAACGACGGCTTCGGCACCGACGTGCTGACCGCGTCAAACGGGGGAGTCATTACCATCACGGAGACGGTAGCGCCTGCGCCAACACCCGCGACGCCTGCGCCCGCCACACCGAGCGCGCCCGTCGGCGCCGGCAGCATCGCTTCGCTCACCTCGTCAACGCACAGCGATCAGACCGCGTGGTACCAGAACGAGAATGCCTTGATGACGTGGCAGCTCCCGGCAGGCGCTACCGCCGTGCAGACTATCGTCGACCGCAGCGCGACTGCGGCGCCTTCGGTCGAGTACAAGCCGGCTATCGTCGAGAAGCGCGTCACTAACCTTGCTGACGGCGTGTGGTACTTCGGAGTGCGCGCGAAAGTAGGAGGCGCCTGGGGGCCGGTAGCGCGCTACACGCTCCAGATTGACCGCTCGGCTCCCGAGCTCGCCTCAACCATAACGCTCGACTACGATGAAGCGGCTCAGGATCTCCTCATATCCGGCGTATCCGCCTCTGACGAGGTGTCCGGCATCGACCACTACGAGCTTTCGGTAGACGGGAAGAATCCGCTTCGGGTGGCGTCAGACGCTTTTGCCGGAGGTTCGTACCGCCTCCACTACGCAAAGACGGGCACGCACTCGATACAGCTTCGCGCGTATGACAAGGCGGGGAACCACACCGAGGCTTCCGGCTCGTTCAATACCCCGACGCCGCTTGCCGACCAGACGCTCTGGCGCATAGGCGGCCTCTCCATCACCTTCGCCTGGTTCATACTGCTCGTTCTCCTCATATCGCTTGTTTCGCTCGCAGCTGCAGCGACCGCTTGGTATAAACTGTATATGCTCCGCGCGGGAGCGAAATCCCGCGTCGAGAAGCGCGACAAGATGCTGCACCGCTCGCTACGCATCTATAAAGAAGAGCTGGAGCGGCACCTGCGCACTTTGGAACGTGCAGGATCAAAGCGCGAGCTCACCGACGAGGAGGCGGACCTGAACGAAGACCTCAAGAAGAACGTGGACGACCTGGAACGCTATCTGACCAAAGAGTTCAAGAAGTACGATTAGAGCTTGACAATATACTACTCAGTGTTATATAATAATTACACATGAAATCCGCCGCAGAGCGGGCTCCAAATAGAGATAATCGCAAGGACGGCGCGCCGAAGCGTCCTAATCTCCATATCGCAGGACCTGAAGACCTGGAGCGCCTGAAGCGCAAGGAGGCAGGACAGCTGCGCGACCAGTACGTCATACACGAACCAGAGGCAATCGCTATAGCTGCGCCCACTGAGGATGAGCTGGCGCAGCTCGATCCGCTAGTCCGTAAAGCGGTGATGAAAGCGTACAAAGACGCAAAAGAGACGCAGCGTGAAGACTATAAGAGAGGCGTGAAGGAACGCGAGGCAACGCGTACGCGACCTAAACGCATCGGCATACTCTCAGCCGAGTACCAGGCGAACATGGCTATGATAAAAGGCCAGAACCCGACCGACACGCTCGGCCCTATGGAGAGCACCGGCGGCATCACGTCCCCGCGCTATCAGGAAGTGCTGCGCCAGCGCCGTCAGCTCGCAAAGATTCAGGAAGCACAGGAGTTCAAGCCCTTCACGCGCATACTCCCGAGAATGATCGGCAATTTCATATTCGGCAAGCGCCCCGTCCCGCTCGTAAAAAGCGGCGAGGCTAAAAAAACTATTCGCGGACTTGCGGCGCTGCTTGCCCTCGGCGGCGCGAACATTGCGACCGCGCACCCGGAAGACCATGAGTCGCATCGTACTGGAAGCCCCATCGAACACGCGCTCGCAGAAGCAGAGCTCGCTCAAGCGGAGCGCACCTTGAGCGGCCCGGCAGCAGAGAGCGCGCTCAACATCATTGACCGCATGTGGCAAACCAAGGGCGCCAATGCAATATCGCGCGGCCACGACACCGCTTCGCAGCGCCTTGCCATGCATACGCAGCTCAAGGAGGCCTTGGAAGACGGCCGCGTGCATCACCTCTCGCTTGATGACGAGCTTGCGAGCTCTATGGGCATCCAGGAAAGCGAGTACCGTGAACGCAGCATCACGCAAATCATTGCCGGTCATGACACCTTCGACTGGTATACCTTCTCAGAGGATTTCCAGCTCAGCGCCGAGCAGCGCGCAACCACCGAGCGTCTTGTTCGGCTTGTCTCTCCTGGAATGATTGAGTCTATCTTCTTAAACGAAGTAATGGGGGAAGGGGACGGCGAGCAAAATGTCGCAGCATGGGCCAGGACGCTCGGCACATTGGGCGAAGGCACTTCCATGGTCCCTACCTTGGGCGACCGCTACGGCATCGTCGGTCCCGGCCAAGAAACTCTTACGCTCGCTCCGGACCAGTCGGTAGGACGGATGAGCCGTTACATTTCCTCGGAAGGGTTCTGGTATCTGAATCTTCCCACTTCGTTCGCAGATACTCGCTCGGATTATGAGCGGGGAAGCCATATGGGCTTCCGTACCTCGCTTGAGACAAACGCACGCGTGCCCCGCTCTCTGGCCGAAGAACGCCTCGAAGTCGCCCTAAACGCGGCCTACAACATTGCTCGCGCAAGCCAGTCCCTGGAATCACAGCGCGGCTTGAACTACATCGCGCAGATTGCCGAGAACACGCAACCGGAGAATGCACGGCAGCGCGCCCTCGCGCTCACGCGCCTCGCGGAATTCGTCGGTATGGCGCATAACAACCCGGGCGATGCCCTCAAGGCGCTTAGCGAATGGTCGCGCGCCGGACATCGTTTGAACATAGCGCTTCACACCTACGCACCGCGAGATTCCATCGTGCAGGACTATGGCGCTCGCGCCGTCATGAATTACCCGGCAATGGAAGAGTATGCCACGCGGGTATTTGCGCAGCGCGGCGTCCGGCTTCCACAGGAAACCCCGGCTTTCGAGCGTATTCGCAGCAATATCAGGCGCGGCATTCAGTAATAAAGGCGTTCATGCATCCCTCATGGGCGTTCCGGTAGGGTACAGGGGTTAGGCGCGAAGGCACTAACGTAACCTAACCTTTGTATCTATGAAGACAATATTCTTGGGAGCGCTTGCGCTGGCTGCCGTTGTTGCCGTACCGGCATCCTCGTTCGCAGCAACCTATGCCTATGTGAACACGGCGGGCGAAGTGATGACGGTAGAGGCGGCGACGCCGAATGCCGCCATTCAGACCGCGCCGAACATCGCGGTCCACAGCGGCGTGATGACCGTAGGAGCAGACGATGCAGTCCTTGGCGACCGCGTCGGCGGCGTGTAATCGATACTCATTCGACTCGTCTGAACTCTCGAAGCACTTCGCTCCGAGAGTTCATGCTGCCCGAGAATACGCCTTCATGAAGATTCCGCAGCCTCGCTCATAATCGTTTTCCGCATTACCATTCATGCACGCATCTATGAAAAATTTCGCACTCATCCCGAGCCTGTTGCTGGCCATTACGCTCATAGGAGCCCCGCTTGGCGCATTCGCTGCAACCGCCTCCGGCAGCTTCGACCAAACCTCGCTCACCACAAGCACCACGAAGCCGACTATCGAAGGGTCCGCTGAAAACGTAAAGACGGTGCGTATTACGCTCGCCGACGCGAACGGGAAATCCGTGTATAAAAGCGGCACGATAAAAGTTAAGAATGGAGAGTGGGCGAAGAAAATCCCTAAAAAGCTCAAGGAAGGGAACTACGCGGTCACGCTCTATGGATCCAAGATCTCAAGCAGCACCGCTCTCGCTAGCAGCACGCTTGCCGTACTCGGCAAAGGGGAGACGGGCGGGTCTGTTTCAGTCTCCATGATTCCCCTCTTGTTCGGCGGAAATGCGCTCCATGGCGTTTCTATACCGGTAGCCTATGTCAAAGTCTCAAACACCGGCACGGCCTCAACCTCGATCTCGGGATTCAATCTCACCGAAAACGGCTCAGCGCCCGACGATGTGGTTATCGGCTTCTCGACGAGCGATGATAAAGGTGCCTCAAGGACGACTATCGGCGGCACGGAAGGATCGACGCAATTCAAAAAAGGTGCAGCCTTTGTCCCGCTTGCAGGCACTATCGGCCCCAAGCAGTTCCGCATCTATACGATAAAAGCGATTCTTTCCAAGAATAGCGGCAGCTACTACGGGACGAAGCTCATGATAAACGTCGTATCGGTAGCGACCGGCGCAAAAGTTTCCGGCATTATGCCGCTCCGCGGCACGACCTGGACCCTGGTCTATTAAAAACAAATCAAAGCGCGCTAAATAAAAACGCCTCCGACACGGAGGCGTTACGCGATGCAGAACGGGAACAGAAGCTGTAGGTATGCCTCGAAACCCCCAACGGCAAGAGACACATGCTAATCCTGCCCCGTCCTGCACCACGGTACGAACGCGAGGTAAATTCGTACTCGACCAGAGTACGACAGGCCTCCCCTAGCGTCAAATTACGGCCCACTATAAGGATATCTCGGCACGCCGAGGGATATCCGTGAGGGCAGGGGACTTCCCCGGCTTTTTAGCCTTTTCGGGGGAGTATCTGCCAAAGCGGCTTTTACCTACGGCATTTTCTTTCTTGGATGCAGCAGGGAATAAAACGATGGCGTACATCGCAAAGATGCAGAATGTGCGCAACCAAAGACAGGGGAGGCAGCGCACATTCTGCATCCATCTTTTGCAAAGTACTCCCCGGGCTTTGCCTAGGAGTACTTCGCAAAAGATATATTGTGCGAAGCTTATCTATTCTGACCTGGCCAGGACAAGACCCTATAAAACAGCCTTTTAAATTCGCTTCACTTCCCTCCTTTTCACCCCCAACCTCAGATATTTTTCAAAAATAGTTCAGCGGCCATAAGTATCCATAATATTTTTATCTCATTTTTACCCCTTCCCCAAAAATCGATTTTTGACAGTGGGGAGGGGTCAAAATCGTTTACTGCGCGGTGCTTCAAATCCCGCTCCCCTGCCCTAAAGATACGGCTCCGCAGGTATGTGCGGAGCCGGTAGGTTTTAGTGGCGGTACTGAGGTTGTCGTTTACGCGTACGCGATACGATATCCGCTTTCATCCCAGACCGCGATCGTGTAGAACGCGTCGGGATGATTGTAGTCGTAGACGACGAGAAACGGGTCGAGCTTGAAGAATTCGACCTTGATGCCCAAGTCCGGACGCGCGTGCCGCAGTCGGCCCGCAAGCTGCTGGATGTGTTCCGGAACCGACCGGTTCATGTGATTCATGAACAGATTCAGTTCGGTGTAGTCCCAGCGCGAGCCGTTGAACGCCTTGAAGACTTGATGAAAGCCCCAAGTCAGAGCGGACGCGACGGCCAAGCCTTGCGCGAACACGAGCAGCGCCGGAAGCGACGGACCGAACGCGTTGCCGCTTACCTGCGCCGAGGTCGCTGACACGATAGTAACCAGCGCCGAGGCGATGAGGTACAGCGGAATCGCAAGGTACTTGAGGATGTCGGCGATTTCTGCAGTCGTTCGGGTAAACGTCGTCTTTGACGCTTTGTAATCTTCGACCTCCACCTGCTTGAAGGGCCGGATGTTGAGCCTCCGAAGGTCGCTCAAGATCATCCGTCGCGCGATAGAAGTCGGGTCGCGAACAACCTTCCCGTCCTGCACGATGCCGTCAATTTCAAAAACGTCCATTTGACCAAGTGAACTGAGATTGGCCATTGCTGACCTCTCCTTTTCTTCTTTTTTGTGGTCTGTACGGGGCACTATTGTCCCGCACCTCTCCGTTATATGCCGTATGGGGGGCGCCGTCAAAACCCGTCTTCCCTGCTCGAAAAGCGGTATACTCGGTCCATGGAAGATATTCTCAAGGTGGGCGAAAACGCCTATGAATTCCCGGAAGACGGCAAGATACGGAATCTTGATACTCGCCTCTTCGAGACCGAACGCATGGGCGCCGTCCTTGAAACCATTATAGATAAATTGGAACGCATGGTGCCGCCTGGCCGCACTCTCGCGCTCATGAATCCAGCCCAGCGCGCCGCCGCCCGGGAAGAACTCATAAGCGCGCAGAATCTGTTCGGCGAATTCGGCTATCACTATGACGAGTGTATGAAGCTCGGCCATCCGCTCGTGGACGCCCCTACCCTTTCGGAGGCTGCTCAGAGCACTGCGCTCGAAAAGCTTTTGAAGCTGACGGATTTGAGCAATCGCCTGAGCGAGCGTCTTACCGTGCTCGCGATACGCATGGGCGCAGAAGCCGCCGGTTCAAATCCCTAGCACTTCACGTTCCGCGTGATGTAGTCGTACGCCTCCTCGACGGAGTCGACGACGTGATAGAGCTGCATGTCGCCGTCATCGATGGTGTGATACGTCGCATTGAGGTCATCTTGGAAATGCTTCAGCAGGGGCTCCCAGTACGCTTTGCTGTAGAGGACGATAGGCACCTGCTTTATCTTCTTGGTTTGCACGAGGGTGAGTATCTCGAAGAACTCATCGAGCGTGCCGAAGCCGCCCGGGAAATAGATGTAAACCTCGGAAGAGAACGTGAGCATTACTTTGCGGACGAAGAAGTGATCGAAGAAGAGCTGCTCGGTGACGTAGCGATTCATGGGCTGGGCCGTATCGAGCTTGATGTTGAGGCCTATCGAGGCACCGCCCGCTTCATACGCGCCCTTGTTCGCAGCTTCCATGATGCCGGCGGACCCGCCCGTGATTATTGCAAAGCCCTGCTTGGCAAGCTTCCCGGCAAGCTCCGTAGCTGCTTCATATATTTCAGGGGCGAGCGAGGCGCGGGTGGAGCCGAAGAAGGACGCCGCCGTACCGTACTTCTGGATGAGCTCGAAGCCTTCCACGAACTCTGACATGATTTTGAATACGCGCCATGGCTCGAGCTCGCGCGGCTTACAGACGAGCGGCTCCGGATTCTCTGGCATCGCGAGCTCGCCTCCTGGAGCCATGAGCGCAAGATGCGCGCTCATCTTCTCTTTGAGCTGCGTGTTGTTCGCTATTTCGTCAGCCATGGTATCGGAAAGGACTCATACTCAGGTAATAGAGTTTTAGTATACGCTATGCGCGATACGACTTCCGCGTGCCAGAGCGCACCCGTTAACGCGTTATGCGGCTTCGCCTCTTCCGGAATGCCGCAGTATTCGAGAATCGCTTTTGAATTGAGAGCGGAGTGATGACGTTCGGTCGGAGGCACGCTCCCCCGCTCGGTCATGTGGAGCCACACGAGGGTATGGAGGTCGACCGTTCTTTTCGCGAACGG
>CAYWQN010000003.1:0-41552 GCA_964460875.1 uncultured Candidatus Saccharibacteria bacterium
TCCGCGAAACCCTCGAGCTCGGCAAGACCTATCCGTTTGCGATAAAGGTCTTCGAGCCCAAGGATCAGCGCATGACGCTCGCCTACACCGGCCCGAAGAAGGCAAAGAAGTAGCGCGAGGCATACGCGTTCGATACACGACCCGGCTTTCCGCCGGGTCGTGTCGTATACTGACCTCATGAAACCCGAAGAAATAATCGCTAAAAGCCTATTGTCCGGAGAGCCCGCAAATCCCCAGGACGTTGATTTTAATTTTGGCTTCTCCGGCGAGGATAAGATGCTGCGGGATATGTTCAATGAAAAGGTGCCGCTCTACGGGAGCGACGGGTCATACCATGCGGCTCTCTCGGTGTTTGAACGGGATGTCATACAGAAGCTCTCCATAGAGATGCGGGGCTTGTTCGTCCAAAACCTGCGGGACGAGTATGCCGGCCTTACCGGGCCGGGCGAGCGCGCACAGCAGGCCCGCGCGCGCCTCGAGACGCTCATACAGAAGTATTCGGCATAAGAAAAACCGCCGGCGCACATTAGGCGTCGGCGGCATCGTCAGTTTCGTACCAATAAAATACGGCGGTTAGCGTGCGCTCCAAGCTGAAGTAGAACCATTGATACCGTCGCGGGTCCATCTTCCATATAACCCGGGCGAACGCATTGTGCGTCATGAGGCCCGGGTACGCCTTCGAGGTATGGATGTCTGTGGCATCCTCGTCCCACACGAGAAACTCGAGCGGGTCGGGGCCGTGGATGCCGAGCTCTTCGGCGGCAGCGCGAAGCGCTGCCGCTATCCACGCTTCGCCCGGCATCACGGTCTCGCTCATGCTCGCGTGATTTGGAAGCACGCGATCGATGAGCGTTCCGTCCATGGACACCTGGCACTCCTTGAGACGGAGTATCCGGCCGTCATCAAGCTTGCAGAAGACAAATATCCGGACGGACCGAGCGACGCGATAAAGCGCGCCATCGCCCCGGTCTTCGAAATACACGCCGTCCCGCACTACCTCATTCCAGAGCTCCAAAGCAGTTTTTGACCTGCCTCGGCCCCATGTATTTACTGGCACGTCGTATCGAGCAAGAAGATCCAGCAACTCGGTCAGAGTCGCCGGCACGAATTGCGTAACCACGCTCTCCTCCATTACAGAGTTCTTCCGCCCGCCCAGTAGCACTCTACGGGACCAGCGCCTGAGCGCAACCACTTTTATGAAGAAATGATGAAGCTCACTTCCCCTTCAAATGCTTCTCAATATATTTCCAGAGGCGCGGCTCGTCGGCGCTACCGACACCCATATGGCCGCCCTCGCGAAGCATCACGAACTGAGCGCCGATTTCTTGGGCGAATGCTTCTGCAGGAGCTGCGTGCACGACGAGATCATCCTTCGCGTGGATGAAGAGTAGCTTCTTTCCGTCGGCGGAAGCCTTCGCGTCTACCGGACTATAAAAATTTCCCGCTGAGAGTTTCTGCCAGACGCCGGGCTCTGCGCGATACGCCATGCCGAACGCGCGCGGTACGTACTCGTTCATGAGGTCTAGGGGTTCAAGCGTGGTCTCCTGGCGGCGCCAGTCGACTACTGAGGAAATCGCGACTGCTTTCTTCACGCGCGCGTCCGCCGAATTCAAAATCGCCGCAGGGCCGCCGAACGACCCGCCGATGAGAAAAAACTCGGGGTTCTTCACGCAATGCGTCGTACCGCTCCAGGGGTCTTCAAATCCTTCGCCGACCTGGTCCATCACTATGCGTATGTCGTCCGCAGGAGAATCGGCGAGGAATGTGCCGCCGGACTCCCAGGTGCCGCGATACCGCGGCACGATGCTCCAATAGCCGCGCCGAGAGAGCATTTCCATCAGCAGGCCTTTATTTCCTGGATATCCAGGAGCGCCCGCCGAAAGAATCGCAACCTTGTTCGAATCAGACGCAGACGGGAGGAACTCAGCGACGATATCCGCGCCGAAACGCGTGCGTGAAAGAGGAATCTTCTGCATATCGCTCACTAGCATACCGCGCTCCTGCGCTTCTGCGTAGGGGATGCTACGATAGCGTGATGACAAACGGAGAAAACCGAGAACATTCCGGAAACGTCGAGACCTTCCGCGCGCCGGAGGGGACGCCGATCGGCATTTTTCAGGAAAAAATGGCACAGTGGCATGAGAAATACGCGAACCTCATCGAGACCGGCGCCGACGAGCGGTTCGAGCGGCTGCGAGACGGGCTCACGCAGGATCTTATGGCGTACGGCAAGAAAGTATCTCCCGTCGCGCTCGACTACATGGCGCGCACGTTCGACGTAAAGCGGAGCGAATGGGCGAAGAAAGCAGAAGAAGTAGAGATGGAGGATCAGCAGGAAGCGTACGCGAACGTATCGCTCCGCTACGCGTCGCTTTCAAGCATCATCAACAGGATTCAGGCGATGCCCTAGCGCGTATTCGCCTCCATCGTCGCTTTTTCGATTCCCTCCGCAACGAATAATCGCGCCGCTTCTGCAGCTTTCCCTATCGTTTTCTTTACGAGCGCTTCTTCGGAGGGCTTGAATTTCCCGATGACATGCTTCACCACCTTCTCCTCGGTGCCCGGCTTCTTGGCCTGATGCTTCTTGCCTTCGCCTGAGATGCCGATGCGAAGCCGTGCGAACGCCTTCGTCTTAATGGCGCGCATGATGCTCTCCACCCCCTTGTGGCCGCCTGAGCCACGCTCGAACACCATCTTCAGCGTCCCGAGCGGCAAGTCAAGCTCATCCTGGATAACTAAAAGATTTTTCGCAGCCTTCACGCTTTTGACGAAGGCCGGCAGCGATTTTCCCGAGAGATTCATCATGGTCTCCGGCAGCACGAGCGTCACCTTCTCGCCTTCTATGACTCCTGCGGATACGAGCGCCTTTGCCGTTTTATTCAAGGCAAAGGCAGGGAAGTCGTTTTTGTTCGCCAGAAGCTCCACCGCCATCCTCCCGGCGTTGTGCCGGGTCTTCTCATATTCCTTTCCGGTATTCCCGAGCCCGACGATGACGAATCCCATAATGGCTCGATTCTATCATGACCTTTTTACTCCCTTTGCCTGAAACTTGGCGCGGGAAAGTCCCGCCAAGTTTTATGCATAAGTGTTCATGATTTGGCACTGTGTGCCAAATCATTCCCTTAAAGTTTGACAGCGCCGATGCGAGGAATACAATGCGTTGCAATGCGAGCACTTAAAGAGATTTTCACGCTAGTGATTCTCGCGGTGCTCATAGTCGTCCCCATCCGCGTCTTCGTGGCGCAGCCATTCGTCGTCGAAGGGCTTTCCATGTTCCCCACCTTCAACGACAAGGATTACCTCATCGTCGACGAGCTCTCCTACCGGTTCGAGAATCCTGCGCGCGGCGATGTCATCATTTTCCGATACCCGGGCAATCCCTCCATCTTCTATATAAAGCGCGTCATCGGCCTGCCGGGAGAAAGCGTCGCCATCGATCACGGCATCGTCACCATAACGAAGACCGACGGCACCAAGGAAACTTTGTCCGAGCCGTATGTCGTCGCTGAAGACGCGACCTACACGCTCAAAGCTGCGCTCGGCGCTGATCAGTACTTCGTCATGGGTGATAACCGCCCGAAATCCTCCGACTCGCGCGTCTGGGGCCCGCTGCCGAAAAACGACATCATCGGCCGCGCGTTCTTCCGCGTCTATCCGTTCCCGCACGCAGGAGTCATGCCGGGCGCTATAACCATTTCTCAATGAGCCTGCTCACCATAGAACCGGAAGATGTTCTGAAGCGCGCGCACGCAGTCGGCACCTATTACGGATTCGAGTCGCTCGCCTCCGCAGCCCACAAGAATCGCGGTAATTCAAAAAAAGAAGCGTTCCCGGAGAGCTTGTCGCTCGATACTCTCGATCCGCACGCGCGCGAAGTCGCCGGATTCCTGAAAAGCGTGCGCGACGCCGGCCTCGCGCCGGCCGCGGGGCGCCCGCACTTCTTCTGGCACACGAACGCAGCGCCCGGCCGCGCCGCTCCCAAGCAGCTCATCATCCAATTCCATGCGCTCGGCGCCGACCGCGCTATCGCTGACGCCGTGCTTATCCGCGCCATACGCTCGCTGGCGACCGATATCACGAAACTTGAGCCGCGGCTCCGCCTGAACTCGATGGGCGATAAGGAGACGCGCGGACGCCTTGCACGCGAGCTCTCGTCCTTCTTTCGGAAGCGCGGAAGCACGGTGCCGGCAGACTGCGCTGACTGCGCGAAGAAGGATGTCTTCGCCGCAGCCGAGATGCTCGTGAAGACGCCGGAGCGCGAAGGCATGCCGAGCCCCACCGATCACCTTTCGGAGGCGAGCCGCAAGCATTTCGAATCCGTGCTCGAATACCTTGAGGCGACCGACACGCCGTATGAGCTTGCGCCCGAGCTTCTCTCGCGCGGCGGCACCTGGAACGAAACCTGCTTTGAGGTAACCGCAGGAGATCGCTTCCATGCCTGGGGCTCCCGCTACAACGACCTCGCTAAGCATTTCTTCAAATCAATCCCGTCGTCCGTGGGCGCGGTCATCCGCATCACGACTGACGCTCTCGCAGCCGGCAAGAAAGCGCCGAACATAGCACCGCAGAAAGCATCGAGCTCCCCGCGCTTCGTATTCGTCCACATCGGCGACGAAGCCAAGCGCGAGAGCATCAAGATGGCCGACAGCCTTCGGAAAGCGCGCGTGCCGATGACCCAGGTCTTGGGCGTCGAGTCCCTTACCGAGCAGATGCGTCTTGCAGACGAACTTAATCCCCGCTATCTCATCATCATGGGCCGCAAAGAGGCGCTCGAGCGCTCAGTCATCCTCCGCGAACGCGCTACCCACACGGAGACCTTTGTTCCGTTTGACGGCCTCATAGACCAGCTGCGCGCAGTCGCGTAGCTCGCTTGCCGGAAGATTCTCTGCTCCGACAAGGCGTCGTCGCTTACATCTTCCGCTGCTCGCTTCCCCATAGGAATGGGGACCCCCAAGATACATCCCTTGGCCTTACGGGTCCGTTCTAGACAGAAAAGGAGCTTATATGCTATATTCTCCCTATGTTAAACGCTGTACGCGTAGAGGTCCGCCGCGGTAAGAACGAATCCGCGGCTTCCCTAATCCGCCGTTTCTCCCGCCGAGCGCAGGGGCTTAATCTCGTGCGCATGATGCGCAAGAAGCGCTACTTCGAGCGCCAGAAGTCCAAGAACGTCGACCATAAGCGCGCCATGGTCTCCGGCGAGCGCCGCGCGAAATTCAACCAGGACGTGAAGCTCGGCAAGATTGATCTATCCGCCCCTCGTGGCCGCGGCGCGAAGAAGCGATAATCGCTTCAAGACTCATCCTCTGATGAGCACGATTGATATACGAAACATGACGAGGCGTCCTGCGCCTCGTTTTGCGTACGCAGAAGCTGCCAAGGCAGCGCTCCCCGGCTGGGACATCTCGCTGGCATTCGTCGGCCGCGCTCGCGCAAAGTCCATGAACATGGCGCTCCGCAACAAAGACTATGTGCCGAACGTGTTGTCGTACGAATCTGGAACCAAGAGCGGCGAGATAGTTATATGCCTTGATGTCGCTGAGCGCCAAGCGCCCGACTACGGCCTTTCATACGCCGACTTCACCGGATATTTGTTTATCCACGCACTCATGCATTTGAAAGGATACCCGCACGGCACTACAATGGAGAAGAAGGAACGGACACTGCGTGCCCGATTTATTAGCGTGCGTAAAAGCTCTCTCAATGCCCCGACGAATCTCAACAGGAATCGACATCGGAACGCACCAGACGAAAGTCGTGGTGGTCGAAGAGGTGTCCGTCGGCAAGGGAAGCGAGCTTAAGATAATCGGCACCGGCCTCGCGCCTTCTAACGGAATGCGCCACGGCTACGTGGTAGACGCGGAAGACGTCGCCGCGTCAGTTAAAAGCGCGCGCCGCCAGGCGGAGAACGTTGCGCGGATCCCCATAAAGAACGCATTCCTCGCTATAGGCGGCATATCCCTCGATGAAGCCCGGGCGACGGGCACCGCGGTTATTTCAAGGGCTGACGCGGTCGTGACCGACCTTGATCTTGAGCACGCCCTCGAGAGCGCGCGCCAGCAGGCGGAGCGCGAGTTCGTAAACCGCCGCATACTCCATGAAATCCCGGTTGAGTTCCGCGTCGACGGCGCAAAAGCCCTTGGCGACCCGGTAGGAATGCACGGCACCCGCCTTGAAGGCGACTATCTTTTCGTTACGTGCCTGGAGAGCCATGCAGACGCTCTCACGAACGCGGTAGAGGCAGCCGATATCGAAGTATTGGATTGCATGGCTTCCCCGTTGTCCGGCTCCTACGTAACCCTCACCAAGGATCAAAAGATGAAGGGCTGCGTCTTGGCGAACATTGGCGCCGAGACCCTTTCCATAGTGGTGTACGACGAGAATGTCCCGGTATCGGTCAAGGTCTTTCCGGCGGGCGGCTCCTCTATTACTGACGAGCTCGCGTTGGGCTTCCGCGTCTCGCTTGAGGACGCCGAGCGCATCAAGATGGGGAAGCTCTCAGGCGCCATGTACCCGAAGAAAAAAGTGGACGACATCGTGCATTCGCGCTTCCGCGCCATGTTCAACCTAATCGACAGCCATCTGAAGGCGCTCGGCAAGCGCGGCAACCTCCCTGCCGGCATCATCCTCTCAGGCGGCGGCGCAAGCCAGAGCTCGGTCTCCGACATCGCCAAGGGCGCGCTCTCGCTCCCGTCGAGGCTCGCGGACATGCAAGTGAGCGCGGACTCGAAGATTCGCGACGCCACATGGGCGGTCGCCTACGGCATCGCGCTCTGGGGCCTCACCGGGGATACGGATACGCCAAGGCGCGGCGGTGCGGCGAACATCGCCGCCGCAGGGAAGTCGTTGAAGCGTTTCTTCCGGCAGTTCCTTCCGTAATCGGCCACTCGCTTCCCATAGGAATGGGTTGATTTTCTGTATTTTTACGATATAACTCTCCTACCGGTCGGAGGGGTTTCCGACGCATCAATACCACGAGGTAGCGATGGAAGATCTGTTTTCGCTGAAAGGCGACAAACTGCTTACGATGTCCTACGAGGACTTCGTCCGCTACTGCATGTCAGTCTGGCCAAGAAGCACGACGCTCCACTTCGGGCTCGAAAACCGCTTCTGCAAAACCATCGACCAACAGATGGAGATGCTGAAACGTGTGGAGCGATACCCGGACATGAGCGCGTATCTTGTGCTCCGGCTCCTCAAGGAAGGCAACTTGGAGGAGATCGAGGCAACTGCCATGCAAGAAGTGCGCATGCAAAAGCTGCATGGCGCCTGGGCCTTCGTTCGGAAACGTGAGTTTCCAGACGAGCCTACCTGAGCGGGGCCTTGTGCCACTCACCCCGTCGCAAGACGGGGTTTTCTTTTTCTTCGGCCGCATCGCGAAGTGAACGCCTTTTTATGACACATTTGCCCGGGTTATGGCAACCATTTGCGCCCCCAGGCTGCAGGAGTATGATAAATCGACTGTGCGGGCATGTTCTTCGCTCTCGGCAAGAGCGGCTATTACCGGGCCTATTTATTTACACTGACTATGTCAAAGCGCGTCGTTCCTGAGATAGAGACATTCGCCCGGATTCGGGTCGTCGGCTGTGGCGGTTCCGGATGCAATGCGGTGAACCACATGATCAACTCCAAGGTGAAGGGAGTGGAATTCATCGCGGTCAACTCCGATGCCCAGGACCTCCATCGCTCGCTCGCCAAGCGAAAGATTCACATCGGCAAGAACCTCACCCGCGGTCTCGGCACCGGCATGAACCCGGAATTGGGCCGCCGCGCTGCGGAAGAGACGCGTCAGGAAATCCAGGAAGCCCTCCAGGGCTCCGACATGGTATTCATCACCTGCGGCATGGGCGGAGGCACCGGCACCGGTTCGTCCGCAGTCGTCGCAAAGATTGCAAAAGAAGTCGGCGCCTTGACGGTGGCGGTGGTCACTCGACCGTTCTCGTTCGAAGGCGCGCAGCGCTCGGAAATCGCTGAGCGCGGCCTCGCCGACCTCAAGAAGGAAGTGGACGCGTACCTCATCATCCCAAACGACAAACTCCTCTCCATCGTCGAGCCGGGAACTTCCGCGAAGGCGGCGTTCGCGTTCGCCGACGAAATTCTCCGCCAGGCAGTGGAAGGCGTCTCCGACATCATCACGACCCCGGGCGAAATCAACACCGACTTCAACGATATCAAGGCGGTCGTCGAAGGCGCCGGCCCCGCCCTCATGGGTATCGGCATCGCGGAAGGCGACAATCGCGCGCGCGACGCCGCTGCCGCTGCCGTCAACTCCCCGCTCTTGGACGTTTCCATCAATGGCGCGCACGGCGTCTTGTTCGTGGTCGCAGGCTCGGAAGACCTCGGAATCCTCGAAGTGCAGGAGGCAGCGAAGGTCATCGGCGAATCAGTCGACAAGGATGCCAAGGTCATCTTCGGTATCATGCGCGACGAGAAGCTCAAGAAGGGCCAGATTCGCATCATCGTCATCGCGACCGGCTTCCCGGAGAATACCCTTACCGGAGGCACCGCCATGCCATCAGCCCGCCCCGCCCCCATCGAGCGGAACCTTTTCCAGATGCCTTCCAAGGACCAGGAAGAGGCTCGCGGCAAGATTTATAACGATATGAAGGCGCCGACGCCTGCGGTAGAAGAGGAGAAGAAGGAGCGCCCGGAGCCCATCGTCACGGCAAGGAGCGAGAAGCGCGACGAGCCCCAGGCGCCCGTAAAGCCGGTCGTCGAGGACGACGACAGCTGGGGCGGCGCCATCCCGTCCTTCCTGAGACGAAATAAGAAGTAATCGACTCCGCAGAAAAAGTTCAGCCCGGCATCCATTGGATACCGGGCTGACGCTTTCGCGAACTGTTGCCGTCACTCGTTCGGCAAGTCTTTCAGTTTATGCAGGTCCCATCCTGCTGCTCCCAACATGCTCTTCAGTTCTTCGAGGCGAACCTTGCCGAAATTAGGAATGCGGAGCAGGGCTTCGTCCGTTTTAGCATACGGCGTGTTCTTCAAGTACTCCCCGAGATCCGCGAACGTGAAGATGTTCGTGTTTTTCAGGCAGTTGAAGAGCCGAGCGCTCATATGCGGGAAGACGTCGGCCAACACGGAATCAGCCGGCAGAGTGGGGTCTGCATGGAGGAGTGAATAGAACTTCCAGTAGTCATCTTTTGAGAGCGTCGTTTGAAGGAATTCAAGGGCGCTTTTGTTCAGGGCTAACGACATTTAGTACCTCCGCAGGGACCTTACCATGCCACACGCGTAGCGCAACGAGGCGAGACTCCGTTCGTTTTCATGCTGGGATGCTTCGCTGTATACTGTGCGAACTATGAACGACCTCATCATCATCGGCGGCGGGCCCGCAGGAGTAGCCGCAGGAGTCTATGCTGCACGTAAGCACTTGAAGTCTGTGCTTATCGCCGAGGAGATCGGGGGGCAATCCACGGTCTCCGAAGGCATCCAGAACTGGATAGGTACCGTGAACATTTCAGGCGCGGACCTGGCCAAGTCCCTTAAGGAGCACGTGGAGGCATACAAGGCCGACAAGCTCGAGCTGGCCATCGGCGACCGCGTCGCGAAATTAGAGCAGGTAGACGGGGGATTCAAAGCTACGACTACGGGAGGGAAGTCGTATGAAGCAAAAGCCGTGCTCATCGCTTCAGGGGCGACGCGACGTCGTCTTCAGGTGCCCGGCGCTGACGAATTCGAACATAAGGGCGTCACCTACTGCGCTTCCTGCGACGGCCCCTTGTTCGAGGGGCAAGATGTCGTGGTCATCGGCGGCGGGAACGCGGGCTTTGAAACAGCGGCCCAGCTTCTCGCCTATGCTAAGTCCGTCACGCTCCTCCACCGCCGCCATCACTTCAAGGCGGACGCCATCACGGTTGAGAAAGTACTCGCCCATCCGAACATGACGGCGCTTCCCCACACGGCGCCGGTTGAAGTAAAAGGCGACAAGTTCGTGAAGAGCCTCGTCATCGAAGACCTCGATACCAAAGAGCAGCGCGAGCTTGCGGTCACCGGCATATTCGTAGAAGTCGGCGTCATGCCGAACACCGACTACGCCAAAGACCTCGTGCAGCTCGACGAGGTCAACCGCGTTATAACCGATCCGAGGAACCAGCACACGTCGGTCGAAGGCATCTGGGCGGCGGGCGACTGCACCGACGAGCTCTACCACCAGAACAACATCGCCGCAGGCGACGCCGTGAAGGCCCTCGAAGATATCTACCAGTGGGTTAAGACCCGGTAAGCTCGCGTTTCCGTATCTTCTTCACCGAGTCCTCGAATGCGACCAGCGCATCCATAAGGCGCTTCAAGGACTGCTGATATAGGAAGAACGCCGGGTACTCTGCCTCGAGGAGGCCTGGATTCCGCCTCAGGCTCGGGTCGACGCCGTAGAGCTCGAACATGGCTTTCTCATGTTCTTCGATGTCCCGCTCGAACACAATGCTCTCGTCTGCCTTTAATGAGAGACTCTCTTTGCTTGCATCCTTGCCTCCCTCGTTCTTGAAGCGTTTATATATCTCTTCTAGAGAATCTCCGCGCTCTTCAAGTCTTTTACGAAATTCCGGAGGGCTTGCTACGGTGAGGCGGGCATACGCGGCATATACCTGATCATAGGCCTCATGTACGGTCTCAAGACGCGCCCCAGCCGCCAGTACAGGATCTTCTGGCTTCCTGAACGTGAACCAGTGCTTTCCTTCGGCCATGGCTAGGAAATAAGCGTCGAAAGGGATTCGCCGTCGTGCGTGCGCTTTATGGCGTCGGCCAATAGGGAAGCCACGCTGATGATTTCTACCTTTGCTGCCGCAAGCTCTTCCGGGTCATGGTAGATGGAGTCAGTGGTGAAGACGCGGTCCACGACGCTTCCTTTAAATTTCTCCAAGGCGCCGCCCGAGAAGAGTCCGTGGGTCGCGAAGGCCCACACTTCGGCTGCGCCTTCGGCCTTTGCGGCCGCAGCGTCCGCGATGATGGTCCCGCCGCTGTCGATCATGTCGTCCACGAGCACTACGAGCTTGCCGGATACGTCGCCGATTATTTTAATGGAATCTGACTTCACCTCGCCCGGGGCAGAGCGCTGCTTGGAGAAGAATACGAAATCGTCGTGTCCGAGCAGCGTCGCGTACTTGATGGCGCGGGCGCCGCCGCCGCGGTCGGGACTAGCGATGACGAAGTCCTTCCCGTCCAGAAGTTTTTTCAGGTAGGGGACTCCGACCGCAGAACCGTACAGATGGTCGGTCACGGCGTTATCCACAGATGCCAATGTCTGCTCAGCATGGAGGTCGAGCATCAAAAACCGGTCCGGGTGCGCTATTTCAAGCATCTTAAAGGCAAGGCGGGCGCCTATCGCCTTGCGAGGCGCGTCTTTGCGGTCGGCGCGGCCGTAGCCGAAGTAGGGGATGACGAGCGTGACGCGGCCGGCGGACGAAAGGCGCGCGGCTTCGGCCATATGGACGGCTTCTAGGAGGTTCTCTGCGGGCGGCTGGGTGGGCGCAACGATGAACACGTCGTTCCCGCGGACGTTCTCGAGGATTTGAACGTCCACTTCCCCGTCCTTGAACCGCGACAATCTCGCCTCGCCGAGATGTACGCCGAGTGCTTGACTAATCTTGCTTCCGAGTTCTTTTCCAGCATTCGTCGCGAACACCTGTACTTTGCCTGCGCCGTTCGTATTCATAGATAATTGGATTATACGCCCTCCCCCGCTTTTTCAGATTTTTTTCCTGCCGGCTCCACCATCTGCCATATGAGGCCGGCAACGTTGCGCGGCTTCCCCTCAAACGGCAGATGATGATTGTCGAAGAACGGCATGCTGTTGCATTCGATGATGCCGCAGCGCTCCTGCTCGCGCCATGACCGGCTCATGTCGCCGATGATGACATCCATGCCCACGATAGGCGCCTTTAAAACCTCGGCGACCCGTTCGAAGAGCTCGATATTGTCCGGGTGCGTCTCATCAGTGGTGTCGGCGGTAGTGCCGCCCAAACTCCAATTTACTTTCTGATGGAGCGTGACGCGCCTCCCCTTCTCCGGCACGCGTTCCGGGGTGAGATTCTGCCATTTCAACTCTATCTGCGCTTCTGGCGTCAGCGATATCTGCGAGAAATACGGGCCTTTGCGCGCCGGATTCTTGTTAGCCTCGGCGATGAGCTCCTCTATCGTGTGCTTCCCGTCGCCGATGACGTGCGGGGGGTCGCGGCGCAATGAGGCAGCGAATTTTCCATCGACGACAGTGGCCCGATACACGGGACCTACCAACTCTTCTTCGATAAGCGCGAGCGGCGCCACTATCTTCGCGCTATGGAATGCGCGGATGAGCTTCAGATCGCTGTCGATATGCAGGTTCGTGTGCCTCGATGCAGACCCTGAGTATGGCTTCACGATGGCGGGCGGCACGATGCTCGTGAATATCCGGCGTGCGCCGTGCTCGGTGAACGCCGCGCCGCCGCGCGCGACCGGGATACCGAGCGCGCGGAAGCGTTTTTTCATTTCCGCTTTATTGTCCATCCATGGCACCTGCGCGAGCCCCGCTTCCGGGAGCGGAATTCCTTCGAAGGCGAAGCGCCTCCCGTCGGGATATACGGCGAGGAAAAGATTGCGCGGGAGGTTCCAGAGGCGTATCTCATGCATCTCTATTCCCCGCTTCCCTGCTTCTTCCCAGAGCATACGTGCCAAGAGCATCGTCTCGTCGTCGGGCGCGGAGAGCTTTGTCGCCCACCCGCGCGCGACCATGAAGTCGAAGAATCGCGGCGTCAGAAATCGTTCAAGCGCATAGAAGCCGCGCGCCAGGAGGCGTATGACAGGGCCGGGCGAGAACAAAGGCCGCAGCGTCTCGTCCATCGCCACGGTGATATAGGTGAGCCGGTGGTGTACCGGGTCGCTGCCGCACTCTTTGCACGCTGGTGCTTTCGCTAAAGCCATAGAGAGGAGGGTTAGGCAGGATGGCTTGGTTCCGCGACACCGATGTCCGAGGGATAATTGAATTCCTCGTAGCGCTCTTTGAGGTCGATGGGATATACGCCCGTGAAAGGCGACGTGTTGAAATGGTCGGCCGGAAGACCGGTCGCCGAAAGCATGCCTTTCACCGAAAGGAAGTAGAGGCTGGTAGCGCCGAGATACCGCCGCATTTCCTCAACGGTTTTTCCGTAAGCCAGCAAGCTCGACTGTGCCGGCGTATCGATGCCATAGAAGTCCGGGAACCTGATAGGGGGCGACGATACCAGGAAGTGCACTTCCTTGGCGCCCGCCTCAAACAGAAGCTCGACGATTGGCTTGCTGGTGGTGCCGCGGACGATGGAGTCGTCGATGACGATGACGCGCTTTCCTTTCAATACGCCGGGAATGGGCGTCAATTTCATCTTCACGCTCTTGTCGCGGAGCTTCTGGTCCGGCTGGATGAACGTGCGCTGGATATAGCGATTCTTGTTGAGCCCCATCTCATACGGGATGCCGGACTGCTCGGCATACCCCAAAGCGCACGGCAGGCTCGTTTCCGGAACGCCGATGACGACGTCGGCATCAAGCGGATATTCGCGCGCAAGCGTCTTGCCGAAATTCTTGCGCACGTCATACACGGACTTGCCCATCAAGATGCTGTCGTGGCGCGCGAAATAGATGAACTCGAATATATCGAGTTTCGGATCCGGCGACGCGACCTGTCTCGACGATATGCCCGCCTCGTCGATGATGACCATCTCTCCCGGCTCGATGTCGCGCTCGAATGTTGCGTCAATGGTGCTGAACGCGCAGGTCTCCGAGGATACGACGAAGCCGCCATTCTGGCGGCCGAGCGACAAGGGGCGTATGCCCTTCTGGTCGCGCGCAGCGACCATCTGAGTCTTGGTCATCGCGATGATGGAGAATGCGCCGGTAAACAATGGGTAGGCTGCCTCGACCGCGTCAGGAAGATTCTTCCCTTGCTGCATGTACCAGGCGACCGCATGCGCCATGAGGCAGGAGTCGGACAGGCCCTCTATCGCCACGCCTTTGTCAGAAAGGAAATCTTCGAGCGCCCTGGTCGAAGGGAGATTGCCGTTATGCACGAACGCGAGCGTGTCGTTTCCGACAATCATCGGCTGCACATGCTCGGTGCCAGAACCTTTCGAGGTCGAGTATCGGTTGTGTCCGATAGCGATGTGGCCGGTAAGCCCGAGTATCGCTTCCTCGGTAAAGACCTGCGCGACGAGCCCGTGATTCTTGTGCGAGCGGATAGTAGTGCCGTCTGAAACCGCGATGCCCGAGCCTTCCTGGCCGCGGTGCTGGAGCGCGAACAGGCCGAAGAAGGTGAGGCGCGCGACATCCAAGCCCTTGCCGTAGATGCCGAATACCGCGCACTTCTCGTTCAGTGCCTCCATGATTTCCCTATCGTACCACGCGTGATTTTGCTTCTTTTGCACAATATTTGACAAGTGTAAGAAAAATAGGTATTACGAATACGGACGGTTCTAGAAAGCCGTCTTCCCTTTTTACCTGAGGAGAAGATACATGACCCAATTGGTCGGAAGCCCGGCAGCTGTTGCCGAGCTCCTCCTGAAAGACCCGCTGCTTATCCGCGTGCTCTACGAGCGCCGGCGAAGTGCCGAAGACGAAGACGGACTTGCGGATGTCTTTGTCTTTGAGGGCATCTGGGCCGGTACGGCGTCCGACGCGCAGGATCGTCTCCTGTACGTTTCGACGCGCGAAGCGGATATCCAGATCGGTCAGGTCGATTCGGTCGACAAGAAGCACTTGGACGGCGCGACCCGCGAAGAGCAGGTCGCTTCGGTGGTGAATGAATGGCGACGCCGCCACCTGGCGGAGCCGAAGCATGGATGGGATCGCTGGCTTGATGCGGTTCCGTTCGTCGCGGTCGTGAAAGGCCCGTACCTCGACCCCGTCGTGGTATCGGCTGATCATCCGCTCATCGCCGCCGGCCTCGCCACCATGGCTGAACGGTTCGCGAATCAATCGCCTCAACTCAAAGTGGCGTGCGACGTGAGTCCCGAAGGCGCATGCGAGATGGAGCTCGACTTCAACCGCTTCATGCATGCCTACAGCGCCTTTCAGGGAGAGCAGCTGGAGAAGATCTTCTCCGCCTTCCTGCACGATCAGGCCTCGTAGCGCTTCAACGCCGTTGATTAGGAGGAATCACTTGGGCCGGACAGAACTGTCCGGCCTTATTCTTTTTCAAACGAACGACCAAATTGTGTCAGCGCTTTTTCGGAACGTCCTTCCAATGCCACCACTTTAGTTTTTCCGGATTCCTGCCGCCTTCGGCGTAGTAGACGGCGCACCGGAACGTATATAAAAGGCACCGGTCCTCAATGCGTCCCACCCGTTTATTGTGTTTAGCATAGAGCTTCTCCGGGTCCTTCCCTTTGAGGCAGCTCGGGCGGTCGATGCCGATGAGACGCAAATCTTCCGCGATTGATTTTCCTACGCCGGGAATAGAAGTGAGAGAACGGTCATCTTTTTTCATACCGGTAGTATACTCTCGCGTATGAAACGCCATTGGCTCATAAAGAGCGAGCCGGAAACGTACGGCATCGACCACCTGGCGCGCGATAAGAAGACGGCGTGGGAGGGTGTGCGCAATTTCCTCGCGAGAAACTATATGCGCGATCAGATGCACATCGGCGATACGGTCCTTTTCTACCACTCGAGCTGCAAGGTGCCGGGCATATACGGCCTGGCGAAGGTCGCATCCGCGCCCTACCCTGACGCGTCCCAGTACGATAAAAAAGGCCATTACTTCGAACCGCGGGCGACCAAGGAAAAGCCGGTCTGGCAGCTCGTCGACATCGCGTTCGTCAGAAAGTTCCCGGAACCGGTGACGCTCCCGATGCTGCGCGCGCAAAAGAAGCTCGGCCGCATGGCGCTCCTGCAGCCAGGGAGCAGGCTCTCTATAACGCCGGTGACCGAAGCGGAGTTCGGCGTCATAGAATCGCTCATATCATAGGACGCAATAAGCCCGCCAGAGGTCCGAAGACATGGCGGGCTTGGGGTTAGTCGCTGGGCGTACTGCCTAGACGGTAAGAGTTTCGTCCACGATCTTGTTTTGCAAGACGTAGATGCGCACGGCGCTCGCAAGACTGGTGTTGTCCGCGTCGGCGCGCTTCTTGCGCAGATGCTCGATTTTCGCAACGAGCTCCGGCAGCGATTTCCGTTCCTTCTTGGCGATAGCCTTGAGCTCATTCCAGAACTCGTGTTCCAGCGCAAGGCTGGTGCGGAGGCCTTCGATTCGCATCGACTGCTTGAGAAGTGACATTTCTACCCCTTGTATTCACCCCGGTTGCTTATGGGGGAATAACTAATAATATTACATATATATTATTATTGTCAAATATCTGTTGAAATTAATGCCGCGAGAAAAGGACGCGTGCGCGTCCTTTTCTGATTTTGCGGAGAAGGTGGGATGTGTCCCGATAAGAATCAGGCACGCATCGGTCACGGATAATTTTCTGCTGAAAATTTCCGCGACCCCGCCTCAGCGCCGTCGCGCTTCCGGCTTTCGAATCCCGCACCTTAAGCCCCCGGCTGGAGTCTTTCCGCAGTTTTTCAACTGCGTTTCAAAACTGCGGAGAAGGTGGGATTCGAACCCACGGTACCCTTTCGAGCACACCTGATTTCGAGTCAGGCGCCTTCGACCACTCAGCCACTTCTCCAAGTGCGTTCTTCTTGTGACCCCACGGGGAATCGAACCCCGATTTACGCCGTGAAAGGGCGCTGTCCTAACCGTTAGACGATAGGGCCTTCTGGGGGCGGAAGCCCACTCAGTAGGAAAAACATAGCATAATTCGGCCTAATATAAAGGTCTGCGGTTTTGTCCCTTTGATGAACGCTTGTAGAAATACCGCATGCTATTCTTCCTTGTATGAAACGCGCACCATTCATGCCAGCTATCGCCGTGCTCGGGCTCATCATACTCGGAGTAGCCGCATACTTCTTTCAGAGCGCGCCCACGCTCGAAACGGAATCCCCTACTGCGTCATCTACTGCTACAGTGCCGACCGCGGATGTGAAGACTCCTGCAAAGACGACGAAGCCTGCAGCGACCCCTTCTACCTCAGCAGCTCCGTCGACTACGGCGCCGACCGCGCAGACGGTATACGTCGCGAAGCTCGCGGTCGGTCCAAAATATCCGAACGTGAACACGGCACCGCCGGTCGCTGCCGTCTCTCTTACCTTCGCACTTGATTCATATACTCCGCAGAAGAAGGATGCGCCACATGACGACGCATTCTATAGCGTCGACTACGGGGACGGCACCACAGGCGCGTTCAAGTTCACCGACGTTGTGACGGCAGGCGGCGCCCATGAAGTATGGGCTGCTCCGGATCACACCTACCAGACCCCGGGCACGTATACCCTGCGCGCATTCCGCAGCAAAGAAGAGATAGCGCACGCCTCCATAACAGTGTTCGGCGACCACCTCGCCCCGTAGTAGAGAGATACGTTAGTCGAGCTTCGTCGTACTGCCCCGATACTGCTCGCCTTTCCTCAAAGTTCCGATTTCCATCTCTTCGATTCTGATGACTTTGCCGTTCGGCAAGGTACGGTCATGCGCGCGACGCTTGTGAGGAATCGGCGCTTTTCGGCGCTTCAATTCCCGCTGCAGTACCTTGACCACTTCCGCGCTACCAAGACCCATGCTCGCGCCTTCGACGAGAAGCACTTCTTCCGGGTCAGTGGGGCCGCGCGGCTCAGCCGGAAGGGGCTCCTCCCCAGTTCCTTCTCCACCAGCTCCCGGGGCGCGCGCAGACAAGTACGTGCATGTTCCGGCGATGACCTTGCGGATCATGTTCAACGTCTCATGGGCATTGGGGTCCAAGATAGGTTCGTCGATGTCGATGGCATCGAGCAAGCTGAACGTTGACGTCTTATAGCTTCCTTTCGGAACATCGAAAAAACTCTGCGCCTTTTTCTCTTCCGTCCACTGCTCAGGGGCGTGGTTCGGGCTTTCTGTCATTCTCTTGCTCATAGAAGCAATAAGCTCTATGGCGCGGGAATACTGCTTTTCTCCTTTTGCGGCCTCCTCGAGCATTTCCCGAGCGCTTTTCGAAAAAGATTCGCGCGCAATGAACGGGTGCTGCGAAAGGAGCGGAACCACCCAAATTTTAGACTTCCCATCAATAATGCCATTCATGACAATGAGGCTTTGGGCGCACGTCAGTGCCTCACTCACGTGACTGTCCTGGTGCGCAAGCGGTATAGGCGACGCAAGCTCGATAACGAATGTGCCGTGCGGCATCAGTGCATCACTCCAGAGGGCCTTCGAATAATCGAGATCGAGAAGCGTCTTCTGCATCTCCGGCGTCGTCGCATATACCTTCCGCGACCACGACAACAGGGCGGGCGGAAGGGTGTAGTCGTGGGTCGCGGTCAAGGGTACGGAATCAATGAGCGGGTTATCGTATTTTCTCCGCCCCTTTTTGACCTTCTCAGTTAGCTGGGAGGGCATAGCTGCCTCGAGTTTCCTCATCGTCGCGATACTTGGTGCGAAATCCGTGTATTCCCATGGCCTATCCGGGCTGCCCTGGTTAGCGATGAGCTTGCGTAAATTTTTCCATCGTGAGAACTCAGCGACCTCGGCATTCGTAAGGCGTTTTTCCTTCTGGTACTTAATTGCAATCGCGGTCAGTTCGCGCCGCTCGTCCTCATAGCCCGTAAGCGCTATACGAAGCATCTCGCTGGCCCAGCTGCCGGGCTTCTTGAAATCCTCGCGACGGGAAATCTTCGGCTCCTCGTTCAAGGCGCGCTCTACTTTGCTGACGCCAGCGCCTTCGATTCCTTTCGGACCATTCATGCGCGCATGATGACGTACTGAATACGTTATGCAAGGAAATGCTGTGGACTGCTTTACTCCCTCTTCCCTTTCCCGTATCGTTATACACAATCATGCCCCGCCCGAAAAAAGCCGCCGATAAGGCGTACATATACGGCAAGAACGCCCTCATCGAAGCCCTGGAGAACGCACCCCAGGTCATAAAGCGCGTGCATCTTTCTCCTGAAATAAAGGACGAGCGCCTTTCGGCCGCCCTCAAGGCTGCGAACATCTCCGTACAGATAATGGACGCCAAAGAGGCTGGTCGCACCGTGGGTGACGATAAGACGCACCAGGGCGTCATCGCCGTCGTTGATGTCTCCACGCTCACCCTTCCCTTCGACACCTTTATAAAGAAGCTTTCTCCTGCGGCCGGCACCGCGCTTGCGGTATTAGGAGAGGTGCAGGATCCGCACAATGTCGGTGCCATCATCCGCTCTGCGGCCGCCTTCGGGTTCGCCGGCGTCCTCATCCCAGAGCATCACCAGGCTCAGGTCACCGGGACGGTCGTGAAGACTTCGGCCGGCATGGCGTTCCGCATTCCGCTCGTTTCCATCGGGAACGTCAACGACACCCTGCGCAAACTCAAAGAAAAAGGGTTCTGGATCTACGGACTTTCGATGCAGGGCAATCCGCTCGCGGCAGAAAAATTCGATGCGCCCGCAGCGTTCGTGCTTGGGAACGAAGGCGCAGGAATTCGCGAGAAGACCGCAGAGGCATGCGACATCATGCTTTCTATCCCCATGCACCCGCGCTGCGAATCATTGAACGTGTCCGTCTCAGCCGGTGTCGTCTTCAATGCGTGGGCTGCGCAGCACCCTGACTCGCTCGTATGAACGAGACGCATCTTTCGATAGGAGATTTTGAAGGCTACGAGCTTCTCGACTCGGGCGATCACATGAAGCTCGAGCGCTTCGGCGCGTATACGCTCGCCCGTCCTGACACTCAGGCCATATGGAAGAAAGCGAGACCGGAGCTCTGGGAAACCGCAGACGCCGCGTTCGCGTGGGAGGGCGGCAAGGGCGCCTGGCAGACGCGTACTACCATCCCCGAATCATGGGATGTTCCGTATGGAAGTCAGAAATTCATAGCGAAGCTCGGAAACTTCAAGCACACCGGCATCTTCCCCGAACAGGAGCCGAACTGGGCGTGGAGCACCGAAAAAATCCGCGCACTCCGAAAGCCTGAAGTGCTTAACCTCTTCGGATACACTGGTGCCGCGTCTGTGGTCGCGGCTGCGGCAGGTGCCGCGGTCACCCACGTCGATTCCTCAAAAGCGAGCGTGAACTGGTGCAAGGACAATGCCGTACGTTCCGGCCTCGCAGAAGACGCAATACGCCTCATCGTCGAGGACGCGCGCAAATACGCGAAGCGCGAAGAAAAGCGAGGCGCAACCTACGACGGCATCATCCTCGACCCGCCGGCGTTCGGCCGCGGCGCAAAAGACGAAGTGTGGAAAATAGAAGAAGACCTGCTTCCGCTCCTTGAGACCCTCGCGAAGCTCCTCTCGCCGAACCCGGGCTCCTTCTTCCTCTTGAACGGCTATGCAGCCGGCTATTCTCCGCTTTCCTTCAAGCAGCTCGTGGAGAGCGTCTTTCCTGACGCATCCATCGAATTCGGCGAATTGCGTCTTTCTGAAAAAGATTCCGCTCGCTCTATCCCCGAAGGCATGTACGCCCGTTTCTCCCGCTAGAACTGAGCCTGCCAATTCTGTCTTCCTTGCATTAAACTCCAGGCTGCATAATACAACGTCTGATATACAAAATTGTATCATATGAACTTTTTTGTATATGCGTGCACGCGCAAAAACGAAAACGGCCCCGAGGTTTCCCTCGGGGCCGCCGTTGTTCGGAGCGAAGCGCGGCTTACGCCGTCTTCGCCAGCAACTCCCCGACCCCGCGCTGCCCTACCGGATGGTAGCCATCGCGCGCTTCTGCAAAGATTGCTTCAGCAGCATCTGTGCGCCCGCGCGTGATGAGCGCCCGATAGAGCGGCATGAGGTAGAGCGTCCTGCCGAACGTAAGCAGGAACGAGCGGACCTGCGCGAGATGGCGGTCCACGGGGCAGTGCTCGTTCTCGAGCGCCGCGCGCAGGAACTCGAATCGCAGCATGCCGTTTCCGGACGTGCTGAATCCGTGCTCCTGGTTGAGCATCGAGAGCGTTTGTTCGGGGACCTCGCGCGAGAGCTTGGAAAGATAGAGCATCCACTCCGCAGCCCGCCATGCGCCCGTTGTGCCGGGCGCCGGCAGCTCACCCTCTGTCGCGAGCCGTTCGATGCCCCGGACGGTGTCCGAACCGATTTCCGGCATGTGGGCCGGAAGGCCCGGGTCGAACACCCAGGCGTTTGTGCCGACTGCATCAAGCACGTCCTGGCCAAGCTTCTCCGACGCGAACCGGAGGAACTCGTCCGTCCTGATGGACGTGTAGCGGTACGACGCGATGTAGTCGTTCAGGAACTGCATCATCGCATCGCGGCCCACAATCAGCATGAGCGTCCATAGCAAGAGAGCGCCCTTCACGTACGGGACCCGGCTGAACGAGTCATCCGGATCCTCGCCTGCAATGTTGGTTTTCAGGCACGTGTACCCAGGCTTTCCGAGCCTGAGGAAGTTGTCGTTGGCGACCCGGTATTCTGCCACCGAGAGCGCCATCTGCATGTGCATTTGTTCGTCGCCGAGCGCTTCGCGTATGAGCGCCCATTCGCCGAAGGTCGTCACCCCTTCGTTCAGCCAGAAGTCTTCCCAGCTGCCGTTGGTGATGAGATTGCCGAACCACGAGTGCATGAGCTCGTGGATAGTGACGCGGATAGCCGCTATAGGGTCATCGATGAGCATCCGGTTCATGCTGGTAAGGCGTGGATGCTCCATGGCCCCGAACGGGAACCCGCGTTTCGGCAGGACGATGGTGTCGTACTTGCCCCACAGATACGGTCCGAAGAGCTTCTCTGCGCAGACAAGGACGTGCGGCGTACGCGCGAGCGCGGCGGCCGCTTTCTCGATATCACGCGGATTCGCCCAGACGCCGGAGCGCCCGTCGAACGCGTGATAGACGAAGTCTCCGATATTGATGGAGACCAGGTACAAAGGCAGAGGAATCGTCGATTCCCATGCCTCGATCGCGTCGTCGCCGTCGACGGTGCGATCCTTGAAGTCGGCGCCTATGAGGCCGCGGAGCGCTTTGGGCACTCGGATCGTGGCGCTAAACGTGAAGCGCACGCTCGGAGCGTCCGGCAGGATGAGCAACGAACGACCGTTGATAGCCTCATTCTGCGTATAGACGACCGGGTAGTCGCTGTCGGCCTGAAGCGGCGTGGTCCATTGGATGGCCTTCGCGTCGGGACTCGTCCGGAAGACGAGACGTACGATGCGATCCTCCGGAACCACGACCATGAAGCGGGAACCGAGGCTCCCGTTCGCCTCGCCCATCGAGTACGGCAGGGTGCCCCCTTCGCTGTCGTAAGCGTAGAGGATCTTCTGTCCGTTTGCATCGAGATAGACAAGACCGGCTTTGTCGAACGTGGTCGTCTGATCGACGAGGAATGTCTTGCTGTCGAAGTCCGGTGCGACCGAGAAATCGACGTGGGTTGGCAGGGGCTGCCCCTGCAGGTGGCAGGTATGCGGGTCTGTCGTAGCCGCATCTGGTTTCAAGCGCATTCTCTTCCTCCTTGGGTCGTAGAGTTGATTCCGATGTAAATAACAACACCAGCGAAGCTGGCGGACCCAGGATTACCCTACTCTTCGAGAAGACCCTCGTAAAGGAACGAGAAAACCGCCCTCTTGGGCGGTTTTCTTCGATCGCACGTTCTCCTTACGATTTCATCAGTCCTTGCGGCAAGGGACAGGCCTTCACCGCTATCTTTTGCGCGCCGTAGACGGACATATAGAAGAGTCCGGCGACGAGGTTCAGATGAGAGACCAGCATACCTATCTTCATCGGGTCCGAGATGTCGCGATAGAAGAAGAATATGAGCACGAGAGTGAAGAGCATGAGCAGGAACGCCATAAGACGCGTATTCCAGCCGATGATGAGAGATACGCCCGCGACTACCTCGAGGATGAACGCGAGGAAAACGGCAACCATCGCAAACGGTATGCCGGCTGCGGCCGACATCGCGACTTCATTCGTGAATCCCGACGTTCCGGGAATTTTGAACGCAGCGCCCATGAGAAACGCGCCCGCGATAAGCACGCGGCCGATAACGGGAGCCCAGGTCTCATACGCACGGGTTTGGAATGGTAGTGCCATACAGAATTTGGTTAGTACCCGGTAATCTTACCCCACAATAGCAGCGAACTTGTCGAGCTGGGAATTCCAACCGAGCTCGGCATTTCCTGCCATCTCGGGTGGATGCCCTTCATGCACGATGGTAACTTTAGTTTTGCCGCCCAGGTCCTCAAAGGTAGTCGTGACGAGCATCTCATCTGGCCACTCTCCTGGCATGCCGACAGCCGAAGCATTGACGTAGTTGCCCTCGGCATCCGCAAAGTGATCCATCGCGACTATTTTCTGCATCGGGACTATTTCTTTAAATGTTCCTCCGCTCCAAAAATCTTGCTCGGGAAGTCCCGGTCCCATAGCTCCGCGCATGCAGTACAGAAATTTACCGCCTTCACGAAGGTCAATTTCTGCGACGGGGCACGTAAAATGTTCTGGACCCCACCATTTTTTAATCTCTTCCGGCTCGGTCCACGCGCTCCATACCCGTTCGACTGGAGCATTAAAGGTGCGTTCGATAATGATGGTTTTTGTTTCCATGCTATTTCTCTTTATGATTCGTAAGATGCGCCCCGAGCCGGTCGAACCGGTCTCCCCACATGCGCTCCATCGTCAAGAACCACGACATCCCGCTCGCGAGCGCCTCCGGGTTCATCGCGATGAAGTTCACCCGCCCCTCTTTGCTTGAAACCACGAGACCGCTCTTTTCGAGCACGTCCACATGGTTCATCACGGCAGGAAGCGAGATGGGAAATGGCTTTGCAAGCTGCGACAACGGAATGCGGCCCGCGCGCGCCAGCCGCTCGGCTATCTGCCTGCGTACCGGGTTCGCGAGCGCTGCGAATATCTCGTCTGCGTCATACTTAACCATATATTTAAGTATATACCCCTCCCTTGAAAGCACAATGAAGAAGGGGCGGTCGGTGATAAACTTGCCGGATGTGGTTCATCTTCGCGCTCCTCTCGGTCGTCCTCTCGGGCTTCCAGACCTTCGGGCAAAAGGTTGCCGTCCATAAAGGATACGATTCGGTACTGCAGAGCGCGCTCACCGCGCTCGTCGCCACCATTCTCTCGCTCGTGCTGTATATAGTTACGCCGTCTGCGCATACGCACCTCTCCTGGCTCTTCTATATCCTCGGTTTCGTCGGCGGGATAGCGTACGTGCTTTCTTCCATCGCGCGTCTTGAGTCATTGAAATTCATCGACTCAACCATTCATTTCCCGCTCTATAAGGTCGTCGGTCCCGCTATCGTCGCAGGAATAGGTATCGGCCTCTTGGGCGACGCCGTCTCGCCGCTCGAGCTCCTCGGCATCATCCTCTCCTGCCTCGTTCCGGTGCTGCTCATCTCGAGGAGCGAGCACCATCGGCAGAAAGATCTGAAGCTCGGGGTCTTGTTTACGCTTATCGCTACCGTGCTCGCCGCGACGACCGCAGGGGTGAACGCATACATGCTGAAGGGCGATCCAAACCTCGTGCTCCCTATAGTGGTCATTACCTGCTTCTTCGGCTTCGTGTTCGCGCTCTGCATGTTCCTGCGCCGGCATAAAATTGCGCATATGCATGGTGCGCTCTTTTCGCACCTCTCTGGTCCGTTCGTGCTCCTGGCATCGGCGGTAGGTGTCGCACTCGCGCTGTCGTCCTACACCTATCTGCTTGCGGTTGCCGGAAGCGACGTCAGCCTCGTGTACTCCATAAACGCGCACTACATCCTTATTCCGGTCATCCTGTCCGTCTGGCTCTATAAGGAGCATTGGAATGCGCAAAAAGCCGCAGCGCTTGTGATTTCCGTGCTCGCGCTCATACTCCTTCACCGCTAGCCATGTCTGAGACCAAAAAAGGCATAGCCGCGCTCGTGATACTCGCCTTCGTCTTCGCGACCATGGGCGTCTTTGCGCGCTACCTCGGGACCGAATTCGCTTTGTTCGAGCAGACGTATCTGCGCATCGGTCTTGCCTTCCTGTTCGGCATTATCCTATTTGCGCGCGACCTGCGCGTTGAGCGGCTCGGCACCCTGCCCCGAAAAGACGCGCTGGTGCTCATCGGCCGCGCGGTCGCGCTGTATCTTGGCGTCGTTCTCTTCACCGAAGCAGTGCTCCACGCGAAATACGGTAACGCGTCCTTCATCGCGACCATTCCGCTTCTCCCGCTGTTCGGCTACGTATTTCTCAAAGAAAAGCTCGGCCTGCGCACCCTCGCGTACATCGGCGTCGGCTTTGCCGGCATGGCGCTTATCGCCGTTCAGGACCTGCGCGACCTTCAGTTCGGATACGGCGAACTGATGGCGCTTCTGTCCGCGTTCGCGTTCGATATAAGCTATGTGGCGCGCCGCTTCCACAGCGATCATTTGAACAACAAGGAGAGCACGGTGTTCATGTTCTTCTTCGGCGCGCTCTTCCTGTTCATCACCTCGCTTGCGCTTGGCGAGCCGCTTCCGAACATTTCGGAATTCTCGCCGATTCTCCTTTTCACCCTCGCTGGCGCCTCGCTCTTTAATGTCGCAAATCTGTATCTCACCAACTACGGCTTCGAGCGCGTGAAAGTCGGCATCGCAGGGAATATCCTCACGCTCGAGGTCGTGTTCGCGCTGCTCTACGGGATACTGCTTTTCCATGAAATGCCGCTTCTGCGCGAGCTTGTCGGCGGCGCGCTCATCGTATTCAGCGTCTACCAGATAAATCGTAAGGAAAAATAAATTCGCGCGAGGCATGGCCTCGCGCGAACTCTATGCACGGGGGTGCACCTACTTCTTGAGCGACGTGCCCGCTTTCGCGAGCGCCGCCTCTACTCCTCGCAGAATCCTGCCGTCTACCCCAGCTTCCATCAGGCTTTCCCGCGTTTTTGACGCGAGCGCTTTCAAGGAAGTGATGCCGAGCTTGCGCAAGGCAATGCGGGCCGACGCGCTCAGACCCAGTTCTTTCAGGCTTGCGCCCTTCGGAGTCGCCGCTGCTTTTGCCGGAGTTTTGCTTTCGCGTTTGCTCCGGGTCTGCCGCTTCGCGCTGCCGCCTTCCGCAAGGATGGCGTAGAACGCGTCGCGCTGGCTTGGGTCAAGGGTTTTCTCGAGGTATTCCGTACTTCGACAGTACGGACAGCGATTCAAGGGCGTACAGAGTCCCTTGTGCTGGTACGGATACCCGGTTGGCTTGGGCATCGGCTAGTCCCCATGTGTTGCGAACCAAAACGTCTGGTCCGAAATGATTATATAACAATAATATATTTAGTCAAATCAGTAAGAGCGTGAGTGCTATACTCCTGCCATGAAAAGGGATTACTACGCTGTGCTCGGCGTTACCCCTGGCAGCTCGTTGGAAGAGATAAAAGCTGCATTCCGCAAGCTTGCCCATATCTATCATCCCGACAAACCCGGAGGAAATGAAGAGATATATAGAGAAGTTTCAGACGCTTACCAGACACTTTCTGACGAGTTCCGTAGAAGGAGCTATGACGCGCAGCGTTCTTCCGGAGCTCACGACCCCGTGAGCGCAACCGCGCCTTTTCATTCCAAAACAAACGAAAAGAAAGAAGCTCAAACAAGCGCATACATCAGCCTGGGCGTTATCGGACTGCTCATACTCATTGCATGGGCTGCCGTTAGTTATCGGGAAAAAAGTTCTGAGCCGGCGCCGAGCTTATACGACCCGCAACCGATGAATGATGATTCACCTGCCTATCAGCCCGGCAGCGATGAAGTGGCTTCAGAAGACATTCAGCTTGGTTCCCTACCGGTTCCTTCCTCTCGCTACAGCCTTTCTTTTAGCCCGACCACTATCGACAACCTCGGACAGGTGCTATCTGGAGGATTCGGATATAGCACGTATAAAACACGCTCAACTACCGGAACGTTCATGCGAGTCGCTTTCAATGGAGTTAATACCGGCCTGGACAGCATCAGTGTCAGGGCAGATTCATTTGTGCTGCACGACCAGGACGGAAGATCATACTATCCGGACCAGGTATATAACTGCTCATATCCAGACTCCGGCTACGGGCAATCTGATAGTCAAAAGCTCGCAGTTACCTTCAACTTCGCCACACTGAAGCCCGGAATTCCTTGTACCTGGGTGCTACTGTTTGAAGTGTCTAATCTTTCGGCAAAGTTTACGCTTGATTTCGTAGTCAGATAAAAAACCCCAAAAACCGCCTCCCTATCTTCGAACGATGAATGGAGAGCGCGAGCCCCTTGGTTCCGAGCGCTTGGGCCACTCTCGCCCCGAGCGTGCGCATGTAGGTCCCGGCGCCGCACGCAACCGTCAGTCGTATCACGGCAAAGTCCCGCGGCCCTGCCGCGTCGAAGAACGCATCCCAGGACGCGCGCACGGCATCGATACGGAAGTCCGCGCCGAGCGCCTTGCTCGGCTCTGCAGTCGTCGGCACCTTCGCAAGGTACGCATCGATGCGGGCGCGAAGCGCGCGTTCGGGAATGCGCTCTATACCCGTCTCGCGTATCGCATAGATTCGTTCTTCGTGGGTTGGTATCTGGATGCTCTCGAGCGTTCCTTCAAGCGCATGCAGGAAGAGCGGCTTGCCGTTCACCGTTTTCGAGGAGTAGGGCGGATATGCGCGCAGGTGCGTTCCGCGCTCGGCCGCAAGGGCCGCTGCAAGAACGTTCGGATCAGCACGCGTCTCTTTCCCTGAATATCGGACAAGTCCGAGCGCGTCGCCGGTGTCGCTGCCTGCGTCGAGCAGCAATTCAATCTGATATTCCTTATCAAGGCCGATATAGGACTTCTGCTTCTTGCATCCCTCTCCGAACAAGAGCAAGAGCTTCCCCGTTGCCATGGGATCAAGGCGTCCGGCATAGCAGGCAGGCACCGATGCATAGGCCGGATTCCCTGCCTTGAACCGCGCGATTGCGGCAAGCGGGGTCTCCCCGATCTGCTTCTCGATAAGAGCTGCGCGCTTCATACCGCCTTACTTTACTAGCGAGATGCCGGATGACATAGTGCTGCCAATGCCATGTGGCAGAGCCTCTATAGAGGAGAAGAGCATGAATCTGTGGTCGTATATGCTCGGACAAGCATCGTCCCCGAGCTACACGTTCCGTCCTTTGAGCCGCAATCGGTATCGCTGCGTCCAGACGGGCGAAATCGTGAAGAAAGCGAAGCTGGACAGCTATGCGCGTATTCGGGTGAACGAGGGGAAACGGCCGGCACGCCACATTCCAGCGCCGCCGCCTCCCCCACGCGGATACTCGTTCGGCAGCAGCTTCAGCTTCGACCGCCCGCGCGGGCTCGGCAGCAGTTACTGGAACTGAGCACCGCGCCACGCGAACCGAGCGCCGCCATCGAGTAATCGGTGGCGGCGCTCTTCTGTTAGCACCCTCCACCCTATATACTCATGCCAATGAAACCAATACTCGTCTGCGGTTCAATCGCCTACGACCGCATCATGGACTTCGATGGAAACTTCTCCGAGCATTTCATGCCCGACAAGCTCCATGCCATAAGCGTCAGCTTCTTCGTCTCGCCGCCGAAAGAAAACTTCGGAGGCACCGGCGGCAATATCGCGTATTCACTATCTTTGCTTTCGACGCCCGCGGACGTCGTCGCAACGGCCGGCACGGATTTCGATCGGTATGAAGCGGCGCTCAAAGAGCGCGGCATCGGCGTCGCGTCCATCGCACGCGCTGATGATGTCCCTACGGCGTCCGGCTATATCATGACAGACAAGAAAGACAATCAGATCACTGCCTTCTCCGGAAGCGCCGCGATGCATCCGTACATGCGGGCGATAGACTATGGGGCGTACGCCGCCGCGATTGTGTCTCCCACGAACAAGGACGACATGGCGCGCGTCTCCCGCGAGAGCAAGGCTGCCGGCATTCCGTTCTTCTTCGACCCCGGCCAGCAGATTCCGCAGCTTTCGGGTGATGAACTCAAGGCTGCCATCGAGGGCGCTGCCGGCGTATTCATGAATGACTACGAGCTCTCTCTCGTCTGCGAAAAAACCGGATGGGATGAAAAAACCATAGCTGCGCAAGCGGGGTTCCTCGTCGTTACCTTGGGCGCGGAGGGTTCGCGCATCTTAACCAAGGAAGGCGAGGAACGCGTCGCGGTCGTTCCCGTACAAGATGTTGTCGACCCCACCGGCGCGGGCGATGCGTTTCGCGCTGGCTTCCTTGCCGGATACGCGCGGGGTAGTTCCTTGCCGCAGTGCGCAAAGCTTGGAAGCGCGGTAGCAGCGTATGCGGTGGAATGCTATGGTAGCCAGAACCACCGCTTCACCATTCCGGAACTCACGACCCGGTATGAAAGCGCTTATAAGGAATCGATAGCCATCTAATAATGAAGTACGACATTGCAGATGAGTCGCTCGCGGCTCTCGGAAAGAAGCGCCTCGCCTGGGCTGATAACGACATGCCGGTATTGAAGGAAGTGCGCGAGCGCTTCGCGAAAGAGCTGCCATTCAAAGGAAAGACTATCGGCGCATGCCTCCATGTCACGGCCGAGACGGGGACATTGATGCGCACCCTGAAGGCCGGCGGCGCGAATGTCGTACTCTGCGCCTCCAATCCCCTGTCCACCCAGGACGATGTGGCCGCATCGCTCGTGAAAGACGAAGGCATCCCAGTATTCGCGAAGAAGGGCGAAGACCGCGATACGTTCTTCGCGCACTTGAACGCAGTCATCGGCGAGAACCCTCACCTCACCATGGACGACGGGGCGGACCTCGTCTCTACTATTCATAAGGACTATCCGCAGCTCATCGACTCCGTCATCGGCGGCACGGAAGAGACCACCACCGGCGTCATACGGCTCCGCGCGATGTCGAAGGCCGGCGCCCTGAAGTTCCCTATCGTCGCCGTAAACGACGCAAAGACGAAGAACCTCTTCGATAACCGCTACGGCACCGGGCAGTCCACCTTGGACGGCATCGTGCGCGCTACCGACATATTGCTCGCCGGAAAAGTGTTCGTCGCAGCAGGATACGGCTGGTGTGGCCGCGGCTTGGCGCTCCGCGCGCGCGGCATGGGGGCTCAGGTCATCGTCACGGAGATAGATCCGGTGAAAGCTATCGAGGCCACCATGGACGGTTTCCGCGTAATGACCATGAAGGAAGCAGCGCCAATCGGCGACATCTTCTGCACCGCGACCGGCGACATCCACGTCATCCGCGTCGAGCACATGAAGGAGATGAAGGACGGCGCCATCATCTGCAACACCGGGCACTTCGACGTGGAGATAGACGTCGCAGGCTTGAAGAAAGCCGCGTCCGGCGTGCGCGAGAATATCCGCCCGTTCGTCGACGAATATATGGTCGGCAGCAATCGCATCTTCCTCCTCGCTGATGGGCGCCTCGTGAACCTCGCGGCCGCTGAAGGCCACCCGGCGAGCGTGATGGACATGAGTTTTGCCACACAGGCTCTCGCCTGCGAGTGGATGGCGACTCAGAGCGAGAAGCTCGCGCCGGCTGTCTACGACGTCACGGACGAAATTGAGAACATGGTCGCGGGCACCAAGCTTGCCTCGATGGGTATCGCTATCGATGAGCTTACGGATGAGCAGAAGAAGTATCTAGCTGACTGGGAGCACGGGACGTAGCCTAGCGCGCTTACCAGAAAGCTCACGCTCCAGCGATACGCCGTCGCTTCCGCCTTCTGCCGCTTGCTTCCCCATCAGAATGGGGACCCCGTATACTCGGAAAGAACGCGTTTGCGTACGGATTGGACCGGTCCGCATAGTAGTGTTATAAAAATATCAGCCTGTACTTTGAAGGCTCGATTAGTGAGGTATATCCCATGCAGAAATGGGGTCAGAATTTCGTTGGTGAACTGCACACCGGTTCCTGGGGACGACTGTTTGAGGAAATGCACCACAACGAACGTGGTTACGGGGAATTCACGCATATCGCTATTCTTCCGGAAAGCGATCGTCCGAAGCATGCGCTCGCATGCTACATCAGGAGCGGGCGGCACGACGTCGTTGCGGACCACCCGATGCCCTACGTTCCAGAACGCATCCCGCGAACTCCGAAACGCAGGGCGACGTTCCTGGCCAGGCTTCAGGCCCGATTGACAGAAGCGCATGCGAAGTCGAACCGCGTCAGCATGCAGTACTGGAATGTCTCGTTCTACGAGCACGGCGTACAAGGAACGGGAAGGCTGGCGATTATTTTCCACCACTACGATCGCGGCTATTAGCCGCTCACACGAAGCGAAAGCTGCCCGCTTCGTGTGAGCGGCTTTCGTCTTTCCCTCCTGCTTCACGCATAAGAACTGGGGCCCTGGGGTACGAAAAGCCCCGCATGAGCGGGGCTTTTCTGTTAGCCGACTTCAACCGAGAAGCCGCCGTATGCCATGCGGCGGGAATCGAACGGCATAGGCTCGTCCGTCTTGTCCGCGTATTTCTTCTTGAAATAATCCATGACTTTCTTATTGACCTGGTCGCGATGCGCCTTGCTCTTGTACGTAACGTAGGAGAACCATACGGTCTCCGTCGGCTTCACGTTCGCGAGCGTCTTGAAGGAAAGCGGCGCCGGCATGCCGCCGCCTCCTTTTGTCGTCAGGTCGCGGCCCATGCACTCCTTGTAATCCAGCGCGCCGAACTTCTTCCACACGGCCTCCGCTTCGCGCGCCATCTTCTTATATGCCGCGACGTTTTTTTTCTGTATCGCGAGCACGAACCCGTCTACATACCCCGCCCCGGATTTTTTTGTTGCCATGCGAAAACTATACCAAATCCTTTCGGAGAAAAGCGCCAACGTCAGAAGGCGTTCAGGAACTCGCCTATCTTTTGATTCACTTCGTTCACCGCTTCGGGGCGGAGGCGGTAGTCGTGTTCCGAATCCACGGAGTAAATTTCTTTGGGTGCTGCGCTTTCTTCATATGCTTTCTTCACGTCCTCTGGGTCGTTCATCACATCTTGCTTCCCGGAGAAAAAGAGCTTCGGCTTCGTATACGTGCGAAGCGCGGGAAGCGCATCATACTGTTTTCCGTCTTCGAAATAATTCAGCGGAAGCGCGAATTCTTTCTGCTCTTTCGTCCGCTCGGTCCCCGGCGGCAGGTCTCGATAGCTCATGACCGCGCCGTTTACGATACGCTCTTCTTTGGGATCGCTCGGTGCGCCATAGTAGGAAAAAATCGCGATGATGTGGGAGACATGCGGGTTCAGAGGCCCGGCGAGCATCGCTACCGTGCCTCCCCTGCTGTGCCCGGCGAGCACGGTCGGCTTATTGCCGAAGAATTCGATAATCTCCTCCACCGCCTGAATGCAGTTGCTTGTCGTATACAAGGCGATATCGCCGGGGCTTTCCCAGGTGCCCGGCGGATCAAACGAGAGGGCAAGATAGCCGAGCGCAGCAAGAGAATCGACGAGCGCGGTGTTGTGAACGTAATCTTTCGTGTCGAGGCGCCCCGGAATGACTATGGCGAGTTTCCCGCTCGACGGTTCGCCTCTTTGGTAGACGGCCAGTTCGAAACTTTTTGTCCGTATCGTATTCATGCAAAGACTAGAGCCCGAGCGCAGCGCGCGAGAGCGCGCCCTCCCGGAGCACATACGGCGTATCCCCTACGCAGGAGACCACCGTCGAGGGCGATGCCCCGGGACGTTCTCCCCCGTCCACGATGAGGTCGATTTCTGAAAGCCGCAGGCCGAAGTGCTCCATGAGCGCCTCGACGTTTCGCGGGGTGCCCATGCCGGCCTTGTTCGCCGACGTCGTGGTGTACGGCGCTCCGTACGCCTTCGCCAGCGCGAGGCAGAACGGCTCGGCAGGAATGCGCACGCCGATGGCGCCGTTCATAGTGAGCGAATCGGGCATATGCGCATTGGCCGGGACGACGAGCGTCAGGGCGCCGGGGAGATGCGCTGCTGCGAATTTTTCGGCGAGCGGGGTCAGGGTTCCGCATTCCTTTATATGGTGGACATCCTCGACGATGACCGAAACCGGCTTTTTCCGTTCCCGTCCTTTGAGCTCCCGAAGACGCTCTATGGCGGCCGGATTCCCGACGGATACCCCGAGCCCGTAGACGGTGTCGGTGGGGTACGCCACGATGCCGCCCTTCTTGAGGACGGCTGCGGCCTTCTTGGCCGCTTCTTCGAGGTTGCTCTCGGTAAGCCTGATTATCTCCATGATCGATTGAATCCTATCCCTAAATGCGCTATTGTGCGAGACGTACGGGCGATTAGCTCAGTTGGTAGAGCATCTCATTGACGTTGAGAGGGTCAGAGGTTCGAATCCTCTATCGCCCACCCGTATGAACCCCGTCGCGAAACTTTTCGTATTGCCCGTGCTGCTTTCTATCTTCCTGCTTGCGGGAGTCTTCATGTGGGGAGGGTTCCACGCGCTCGCGCTCGCCGTGCTCCTCACCGTTCTTGAAGTAACCCTGTCGTTCGATAACGCGGTGGTGAACGCCCGCGTGCTCGGTAAGATGAATGCGAAATGGCAGCAGCGCTTTCTGACCTGGGGCATCCTGTTTGCGGTGGTTATCACGCGATTCGTGCTCCCGATATTCATCGTCGCGGTATCAGTGGCCATGAGCCCATGGGCCGTCGCCAAGCTTGCCGCCTTTGACCCGGCCCACTACGGCGAACTCCTCGAAGGCGCCCACTACGCCATCTCTTCGTTCGGCGGCGCATTCCTCCTCATGGTGTCGTTGAAATACTTCTTCGATGAGCGCAAGGACATTCACTGGATTCGTTCTGTCGAGCGCATGCTCGCGCGCTTTGGCCGCATCGAAGCGCTCGAGCTCGGTCTCGCGCTCACCCTGCTTGCCGTGATGGCGTTCTTGCTGCCGGCGCAGTCCGCCACCATTCTCTTCTCTGGCATTATCGGCATCATCCTTTTCATCGCCATGCAGGGCGTCGCGAATTCGTTCACGCTTGAGACGGGCAAGGCGGTGGCTGCCGGAAGCGCAGCGCTCTTCGTGTACTTGAACGTGCTTGATGCGGCGTTCTCATTGGACGGCGTCATCGGCGCCTTCGCCATCACGAGTCAGCTCCCCGTCATCGTCGCAGGCCTTGGCATCGGCGCATACTTCGTTCGTACGCTTACGGTGTTCCTCGTGCGTCAAAAGACGCTTGATACCCTGATCTATCTTGAGCACGGAGCGCACTGGGCGATTCTCGGACTTGCTGCGGCGATGTTTGCAAGCCTCTTCTATCGGGTGCCGGAGGTGATTACCGGTCTTGTGGGCGTCGTGTTCGTCGGCGCTGCGTACTGGTCGTCGCTTCAGGAACAGAAAAAAGCCGGCGCATAGTGGTATCGTGGACTCTATGGAACGCACGGTAATCCTGTACCACGGCGGCTGCCCAGACGGCTTCGGCGGCGCATATGCCGCATGGAAGAAATTCGGCGACGCGGCCGAATACATTCCGCTCCGCCACCAGAAGCCGGCGCCCGAAGGCCTTGCCGGCGCGCACCTCTACTTCATAGACTTCTGCTTCCCGAAGCCGATGATGGACGAGCTCGTGGCTATCGCCGCTTCCGTCACCGTGCTCGACCATCACGAGGGTGTGCGCGATATCGTCGAAACGATGCCCGAGCATGTGTATGACGTCGCGCGCTCAGGCGCCACTATCGCCTGGAGCTATTTCCATCCTGACGTTCCTGTCCCGTTGTTCTTCAAATACGTGCAGGACGGCGATTTGTATACGTTCAATCTCGACGAGTCGCGCCCCTTGCTCGCCTACCTCTACAGCTACCCGTTCGAATTCGGCATATGGGATACGCTCGTAGCGGAAGTCGAAGATGACACGAAGCGCGCGGAGATGGTGCGCCGCGGCGAAGTGTTCAAAGAACACTCGGACGCGCTGATTCGAAACCTCGCAGAACGCGCCAAGCTCGTGCGGTTCGAAGGATACGACTGCTACTTCGTCTCTTCGATAAGCGCGCTCACCTCGGACCTCGGCAATTACCTGGCACGCAAGCATGGCCCGTTGGCGCTCGCCGTACAGGCGCGGCCCGACGGCATCCGCGTATCGCTGCGCGGCGACGGCACGGTGGATGTCGCAAAGATTGCGCAGAAGTACGGTGGAAACGGCCACCCGAGCTCTTCCGCCTTCTCCCTTCCTTGGGGAGCGCCCTTGCCCTGGGAAAAGATAGACGATGAAGATACTGGCGATTGAGACTTCGTGCGACGAGACTGCGGTCGCCATCCTTGCGTGCGCAGGCGACGACGCATCCGCTTCATTTACCGTCCTCGGGAATGCGCTTCTCTCGCAGATAGACATACATAAGGAATACGGCGGCGTGTATCCGGCGCTCGCGAAACGCGCTCACGCAAAGAATCTCACCGCGCTTCTTGGGAATGCGCTCGAAGAAGCGGAGCTTTTGCATGAAGAGGCGCAGAACATGACCGAAGAGAAGCGTGCGCAGATAGCATCAATTCTCGAGCGCGAGCCCGGGCTCGCGGATGCGTTCCTTGCATTCATTGGAGAGACGGAGAAGCCGGGCATCGACGCCGTCGCGGTGACGCATGGGCCGGGCCTCGAGCCTGCGCTGTGGGTCGGGGTCAACTTCGCGCGCGCCGTAGCCTTGGCGTGGGACCTTCCCATCATTCCGGTGAATCACATGGAGGGCCACTTCCTGGCGGCGCTCGGCGAAAAAGATGGCGCGACTATTCTCGTAAAGGATGCGAAGCTTCCGGTGCTCGGCCTTCTCATTTCCGGCGGACACACGGAGCTTGATGTCATGAAGGAATGGCTCTCCTATGAGGCGCTCGGCGCGACTCAGGACGACGCCGTCGGCGAGGCGTTCGACAAGGTAGCGCGCATGATGGGTCTCCCATATCCGGGCGGCCCGGAAATCTCAAAGCTCGCCGATCGCGATCGCGAGGATGAGCGCACAAATCCATTCACGCTCCCCCGCCCCATGAAGCATACGGACGACTTCGATTTCTCATTCTCGGGGTTGAAAACTTCCGTGCTCTATAAGATTAAAGAGAAAGGAGAGCTCACCGATATCGAGAAAGAGCAGATGGCGCGTGCGTTCGAAGATGCGGTCACGGATGTCTTGTGGACGAAAACTTCGCGCGCGATACACGAGACGGGAGCGAACACGCTCGTCATCGGCGGAGGCGTCTCGGCAAACGCAGAAATTAAGCGCGTATTCGAGCGTAAGATTGCGGAAGAGCACCCCGGGGTACGCCTGCATATCCCGGCGCGCGAGCTCACCACCGATAATGCGGTGATGATAGGTATGGCCGGCTACTACCGCGCGCTCCGCAAAGAATTTTCCGCTGACGTGTCTGCCGACGGCAATTTGTCGCTCGCATAAAAATACCGGCGGACATTGCTGTCCGCCGGTATACCGATGAGGGAACGGTTCTTGTTCTGCCCTTGCCGGCATGCCGGGAGGTACAATTACCCGTTTAGAGGGCCGGAGCCCAACCAGGATCGGTAGTAAGGAGCTGTTTACGCTTCAGCCTTGCGCTGGAATTCGTGCTCCGCCTCGATATGACTGCGAACCTTCTGGAGCTCGCCATTGAGTTTGTCATATCCGACTTTGATTGAGACAGAATCCGCTCCGAGAGCTTCACCGAGGAATTCCGGGAGGAATCCTATGAGAAGCTCTCGAAGCTCCTCCAGGCTCGTTCCGCTTTCCTTGGCAAAAGCGCCAAGTTTTCGATGGGTAGAAGAAGAGAGGGTGAGTCCGTTCTCCCACAAGCGAAGACGCAGCAGCGCCCGGGTCACTTCAGCTTTTCGTTTTTCGTCCATAGGCATTTCTGCCTCCTTCGACCTCGCCATCATTAGCGAGTTTCCCCACTACATACCTATGCCCGCCTCCCGTCAAGAAGCCGAGCGGTAAAAGGCTTTATTTGCTATATTCCGTAGGTAATGGACGATAAATTCCTCAAGCCCTACGACCCCGCAGGAGCGGAATCCCGCATCTACCCTATGTGGGAGAAAAGCGGCTATTTCAATCCGGACAATCTTCCGGGGGACCTGCTCGCGTCCACCGAAGGCAAAGCGTTCACCATCGTGATGCCGCCGCCTAACGCTAACGGCAATCTCCATGCCGGACACGCCCTGTTCGTCACCCTCCAGGACATCATCACCCGCTTCAAGCGCATGCAGGGCTACCGCGCCCTGTGGATTCCAGGCGCCGATCACGCCGGATTCGAGACGCAGGTGGTGTATGAGAAGGTGCTCGAGAAAGAAGGCCGCTCGCGCTTCGGCATGGACCGGGACGCCCTCTATAAAGAAATCCTCGACTTCACGCTCGCGAACAAGGCGAACATGGAAGGACAGCTGAAGGCGCTCGGCGCGTCCTGCGATTGGTCGCGCGAAAAATTCACCCTCGACCCGGAGCTCGTGAAGAAGACGCAGGCGACGTTCGTGAAGATGTTCGAGGACGGCCTCGTCTATCGCGGCGCGCGCACCGTAAACTGGTGCCCGAAGCATCAAACCTCCCTTTCTGACGTCGAGACCGAGAGCGTCGAAGAGACCACCCCCTTCTATACCTTCAAGTACGGCCCGTTCGATATCGGCACCGTGCGTCCTGAGACGAAGTTCGGCGACAAGTACGTCGTCATGCACCCGGACGACAAGCGGTACAGCGCCTGGAAGCACGGGGACACCTTGGAAGTTGAATGGATTAACGGCCCGATTACCGCGACCGTCATCAAGGACAACGCGGCCGACATGGAGTTCGGTACGGGCGTCATGACCATCACGCCGTGGCACTCGCAGATAGACTTCGAGATTGCGAAGCGCCACAGCCTCCCGATGGAACAGATCATCGACTGGCGCGGAAAGCTCCTCCCTATCGCCGCGGAGTTCGCAGGCACCAGCATCAAGGATGCGCGCGCGAAGAGCGTCGAGAAGCTCGCCGCAAAGGGTCTCCTCGTGTCGACTGATGCCGCATACAAGAACGTCGTCAAGAAATGCTACAAGTGCAGCACCATGATAGAGCCGCAGGTGAAAGACCAATGGTTCGTGAAGATGGCGCCTCTTGCGAACCTCGCCATTACGGCCGTGAACAAGGGCGATGTGCGCTTCATTCCTGAGTACGAAGAGAAAACATTCCGCCACTGGATGGAAGGCACGCTGGACTGGAATATCAGCCGCCAGATAGTCTGGGGCATACCGATACCGGCCTGGCACAAGGATGGCGAATGGAAAGCTGGTGTTGAAAGCCCGGGCGAAGGATGGACACAGGACGCCGACACCTTCGACACCTGGTTCTCTTCAGGCCAGTGGCCGCTTCTTACGACCGGGTATCCGGAAGGGCCGGATGCCGGATACTACCCGACGCATCTCATGGAAACCGGCCGCGACATTCTCTTCTTCTGGGTCGCGCGCATGATCATCTTCGGCCTGTACCTCACGGACCAGGTGCCATTCCCGACCGTGTATCTGCACGGACTCGTGAACGACGCCAATGGCAAGAAAATGAGCAAGTCCAAAGGCAACGTCATCAACCCGCTCACGCTGACGGAGAAATACGGCACGGACGCGCTGCGCATGGCGCTTGTCGTCGGCAATACGCCGGGGACTGACCTCGCGCTCCGCGAAGACAAGGTGAAGGGCTATAAGCATTTCGCGAACAAGCTGTGGAATATCGCCCGCTTCGTCTTTGAGTCCGCAGGAGACGCCGATCTTGCCGCGCCGCTTACGGAAGAAGATGCGGCGCTCATAGCGGAATTGGAAGAAGTAGCGCGCGGAGCCACGACGAATCTGGAGGAATACCGCGTATACCTTGCGGCCGACGCGCTCTACCATTACGTATGGGACCGCTTTGCCGCAGAAATCCTCGAATCCTCGAAGCCTATACTCGGTACGCACGACACGCCGAGCTCTGCCGCTCCGGAAGTCATTGCGTCGCGCAAGACGCTTCTCATGAGGAACCTCCGCACATGCCTCGCCCTTCTGCACCCGTTCATGCCATTCATCACCGAAGAGATATGGTGCCATATGCGCGATTATAAGGATTTCCTCATGGTCACCCCGTGGCCGTCGAAGAAAGACGCATAACCGCGTCGTACGCGCGGTATACTGGAGGGCGATGCCCTCTCTCGAGACATTCGGCTATGCGTTCGTCGGCGGGCTGCTGCCTGCGCTTGCGTGGCTCTACTTCCTGCTCAAAGAAGAAGATCGCTGCCCTCAGCCGCGCTGGGCGGTAGTGCTCGCGTTCATCGCAGGCATGATAGCCGTACCGCTCGTGATGCCGCTTCAATCGCTTGCCTGCCGGGAATGGGCGGAGAGCGCCGTGCTCGCCTGCCAGGGCGGCCAGACCAGCCTTTTGGGCACTAAGGTCATCATCGCGTGGGCTGCCATAGAGGAGACGGCGAAGTACGCCGTCGCCGCCATATTCGTCCTGTGGCGCCGCGCTGCCGTAAGGAATTCGCTCGACATCGTCGCCACCATGCTCACCGTCGCCTTGGGCTTCGCGGCTCTTGAGAACGCGCTCTTCCTGCTTGCTCCCTTCTCGCAGGGATACCTTTTGCAAGCAATAGGACTGGGGAACCTTCGTTTCATCGGCTCGACACTCCTTCATGTCGTCGCGTCTTCCATCATCGGATTCTCACTCGCGTTTTCGTATCAGTCGTCGCGCCACATCCGCGCGCTTGCCGCGTCGATAGGACTTATCCTTGCCATCGCATTGCATGCGCTCTTTAATTTTTTTATAATCCAAGGAGATGGCTCGTATGTCATCCTCGCGCTCTTCACCGTATGGACGGGCGCGGTGGCACTCTTCGCGGCGTTTGAGATACTGAAATATTTCCTCTACCGCAATTTACCAAAGAACACTTGCTAGCATTATGAAAAAGCGCTCCCTTTTCGACCGACTCGCAGGAACTCGTCCGGATGACGACTACGAATTCGATGACGATGTGGTTGAGACCGGGAGCGTGAAGCGCATGGCCGTATCTTCCGGGAACCCTGTCATGCCTGCGCATCACGAAGAGCGCACCGAAGGCCACCTCCCCGTCGACATGTATCAGACCCCGACCGAGCTCGTCATCCGCACCTTCGTCGCAGGCGTCCGGCCCGACGAGATGAACGTTTCCATCAGCCGCGACATGGTGGTTATCGAGGGTTCTCGCGAGGAGCGCAGCGAGGTATCAGCGCCAGACCACTTCAACCAGGAGCTCTTCTGGGGCACCTTCTCCCGCACCGTCATGCTCCCTCAGGAAGTGGACGTAGACGGCGCTCAGGCATCATCCAAAGACGGTCTTCTCACTATCGTGCTGCCGAAGCTCGATAAGACCCGCCAGACAAAGCTCAAAGTCCGCGCGAACTAGTCGGAACGTTTTAAAATTCTTGTCTGCTGCGTTATGGGCGCCCGCCCGGCTCTTTCTTCGTACTCTTGTACGATTCTTTCCCTGGTCTGCCCATGCCTTGCATCTAAGGAATTTTAAAGACGTTCCGGGACTATAAGGGGATCTCTTGAAGCGCTGGCGCCACGTCGGCGTTTTCAATATCGAAGCGGATGCGTCCAATAACCTGTCCCCCGGGGGTCTCTACCGAGACGCGCCACTTGCCTGGAGATGGTGCTTCCTGGATGGAGTAGCCGCGATAGCCGCCCGTGCGTCCGCCAGATATCGGGAATGCAACACGGCTTTCGGTAATCCATTTCCCGCCTACATGACGCTCCCAGCGATGCACAATCGTCGATGAGAATGAGATAGGCGCTGCGACCGCGCTATAGACATACAAGAATTCGCCTGGCGCCAGATGCACTGCCGGGGTGCGGAGATCCCACCACGCCTGCTCCCCTTCGCTTTGGGCTCGATACCCGCCCGGCACCTTCACGAGCGAGTGGTAGGCTGCGCCGTCTTTCATGGCAAGCGGCAGGGGCGGGATGACGCCGGTAAAATACGCTGCGTTCACGAGCGCTAGTATGGATGCGGCCGCAACGACTATCGCGCGCCGGCTTTCGAGATAGCGCGCCTTGTTCGCAAGCCGAAGAATAAGCAGGAAGAGGAGGAACGCGACGACTGCGGCAAACGTCGAAGCCGCGAATACCCAGGGACCGAGCCTGCCGGCGAGAAACGGCAGAGCGAATATGAGATACGCATACAGGGCGAGGAAGAAGAGCGTGGTCTGAAACACCAGGTACTGCTTATACTTCCGGAAGTACTCGCTCCCCGCATACGCTACTACCAAGGCAAGAATGAAGGGCCACGATGCGGCGAGCACGGCGTTCTTCGTATAAAAGACGACGAACCCCGACATGAGGTTTCCGAGCGTGTATTGCGCGCCAAGCGGGAAGACGACTGCGAAGGTGCGACGCCACCACGACGCGCTCTCCCCTGCCTCGGGGAATATATGCGAGCCCAGCGTGCAGAGCGCCGCGAGCGCGAGATACGTGACAAAGAACCAATTGACGACGCTCGAGGGGAGAAGTCCGAACGTCAGGATATCGCTTACGAAGCCTCCCACGAAAAGGAGTGCGCCGAGCCGCCGTTCATGCCTGGCCGCCCAGGAGAGAACCCGCGAAAATGCAGCAGACATAGGTTTATACTACACGAATTCCAGCATCCAAAAGCAAGGGATGAGAGTTTTTAAATGGCATGATAGGATAGCCGGAGTCGGGTATTTGCCTGGATAAGCCTCCCTCCGGTCGGCTTGTCTTACGCTTACTCGACGAATATCAGAATATGCCTTCAGCGCATTC
>CAYWQN010000004.1:0-41368 GCA_964460875.1 uncultured Candidatus Saccharibacteria bacterium
ACGCCGTATCGGTATCGCTTCCGGGCAAGGACGGCTCGTTCGTCGTGCTCGCCAATCACGAAGCATTCGTGACGGAGTTGAAAGTAGGAGAGGCGCACATAGAAGCCGCGGACGGCACGAAGCATCACGTGGAAATTCCGCACGGGGGAGTCGCAGAGGTTTCTGCAAACCAGGCCACGGTGCTTCTCTAAAAAGCATACGAAAGAAAATCGCCCATCATAAATGACGGGCGATTTCGCCGTTAAGTTTTTGCTTAGAAGCGCGTGAGAAGGAACGCGGCTCCTATGGCCATCAGGAACCCTGCGGCCCGTGGCAGAGAGAGCGTGCCGGTGATGAGCGTCTGATATATGGCCGGCACCATGGTCTGTACTACGATCATCAGAACGAAGAGCGTTCCTACCGCCTGAGGCGTCGCCTTCGCGAGCATGCTGTTGAATACCAGCAGCCCTACAGCTCCGGCAACAGCCGAAGCAACGGCGATGGCCCAGTTGACGCTAGAAAAGCTCGTGCCGTTCCCCATAATGCTCGCTATCGCGAACGGCGCGACGATAAGGAGGACCATGGAGGTGAAGACGAGAGAAGATACGTTACCGCCGAGCCCGCTCCGATTCATGAGAATAGGCCATAAACCGAAGAAGAGGCCGGCAAGCATCGCCTTTATCGATAAGCTATCCATAGCAGTGTATTCCTTGAGACGTCATGTCCGCTACCGTTATAGCACAGGAGTAATCCCCAGACGCACTAGCGATACTTGCCAAAGTAAATGCGAGTGTCATACTTAACTCATGAGCGAAGACATACCACTGCCTCCAGAACACGTTGGCCCAAGCCATTACTACGGTGATACGGTTCGGATTTTGTTCGTCATCGGTGCGGCATTGCTATTCCTTTCGCAATTCATCGGCGAGCCGTTCATGACCAGCTTCTCGGCGCTCATACTTGCCGTCATCCTGGTCGTTGCGGCGGGGCTCACGAATCCCGTGCAGTCCTGGATTCACTGGATAAATATCTTTCTGTCCGGCATTTCCCTCATCCTGTTCGGCTCTATCGCCATTACCCGCTACCGCGAGACGGGAAGCATCTTCGGATCGACTGCTATCGTGATGATCCTCGTGCTGGTGTTTCTCTTCGCTCTCTACAGCGCGATACGCACGCTTCGCGGCACGCTGATGCGCGACGCTCCAGTCATACGCTAGCCTCTCTCAAAAAAAGCCGCGCCCCAATGAGGCGCGGCTTTTTTTGCATGATATAATCGCGTCTATATGGGAATAAAAGACTTCATCGTACGCCAGGTCGCCAATCATAAGCTCAAGGATGTCCCCGAAGGACAGCGCGAGCAGATTATGGGCATGCTCGAGAAAGACCCGGACCTCATGAAGAAGATAGGTGAAGAAATTGACCGCCGAGTCAAAAAGGGTGGGGAGAATCAGATGAAAGCCACGATGGAAGTCATGAAAAAGTACCGCGCGGAGCTCGCGGCCATCATGCAGAAATAAGCATGAGGATATACGTCTTCTGCGGTCATCCGAATACCGACCCGACTCTTTCGAGCAGCCTTGCTGACGCATATGAGGCTGCGGCAACCGCTGCGGGCCATGAAGTACGACGCGCCGATATCGGAAAACTTCAGTTCGACCCAATCCTTCATAAGGGGTATCGCGCCATTCAGGAGCTCGAACCTGATCTTAAGAAAGTGCAGGAGGATATCACTTGGGCTGAGCATTTCGTCCTGATATATCCGCTGTGGTGGGCGTCTGTCCCCGCGCTTCTCAAAGGCATGATAGACCGCATGTGGCTCCCGCGCTTTGCCTTCAGCTTCATTAAGAGTCCGTCAGGAAAATCGACCATGGGATGGCACCGCCTTCTCAAGGGTCGCACCGCGCGCCTCATCGTGCTTTCTAAATCGCACTCCCTGCTTGAGCATTTTCTATATGGCGACTATACCGGCGACGTCGCGAATGCGCTGCTTCGATTCTCGGGATTCAAGGTGCGGGTGAGCGAGGTGGGCAACTCGGAGGCGCTTTCGGAAAAGGCAAAAGCCTCATGGATAAAGAAAATTGAAAAACTGGCGAGAAACGGTCGTTAATAAGCGGCCGAGGGTTGCGTAATTTGAGATTTTACGTATGGTGTGGTCTGCTCTCAGCCCGAGAGTGCCTGGAGGTCATCCGATGACCATGTTCCGTATCGCGGCCGTCTTCAGCGCCGCAATCCTCACTTCTTCGGCCGTCGCTCCGGCGACGCCACATAAACCACCGGCTACCGTTGCAACGCACGTTCAGACGGCATTGGTCATGCCGATGGATACCCACACGACTGAAGCGGCGCTCGTCGTCATGGCGCTCACCGCAAGTCATGCGCGCCGTTGGTGCGAAAGCCGAACGCCGCAAGGCGCGAGTCCGGAGGAGCGCGAGCGACTCGTGGGCTTCTGTCTCGAGAGCATCCGCATGTCCTAGGACTCTCGGTCGGGTGAAGGAGTAGAAAGCCCTGCATTACTGCAGGGCTTTTTGTTTTGCTGAGTTTCCTGTAGTCTCAACTGATGCTTAAGATAGGAATCGTCGGGCTGCCGAACGTGGGTAAATCCACGCTTTTTAATGCGCTCACCAAAGCAGCGGTTCCGGCAGAGAATTACCCGTTCTGCACCATCGACCCGTCCGTGGGCGTCGTCGGCGTTCCTGACGAGCGCCTCGATAAGCTCGCTGCGTTCAGTAAGTCCGAGAAGACGATTCCAGCGGCTATTGAATTCGTCGATATCGCAGGCCTCGTTAAAGGCGCCTCGGAAGGCGAAGGTCTCGGGAATCAGTTCCTCTCCAATATCCGCGAAACGGACGCCATCCTTGAGATGGTGCGATTCTTCGAGGACCCGGACGTCACGCACGTGCATGGGGAAGTCGATCCGGTCCGCGATATCGAGGTCATTAACCTCGAGCTCGCGCTTGCCGACCGCGATGCGGTGCAAAAGCGCCGGGAAAAGCTGGCGCGCGATATCCGAGCTGGCATGAAAGAGGCCGTGGCCGAAGACGAAGCGCTGAAGAAAGTGGAAGAGGCGCTGAATCTCGGGAAACTGGCATCAACTGCCCCGCTCACGCCTGAGGAAAAGAAGCTCATCAAGTCTCTGAATCTTCTTACAATGAAGCCCATTCTCTATGCTTTTAACGGAAAGGCGGGAGGTCATAACTTGAACGAAATAGGCGACGGCCGCGCAGAAAAAGCGTACGAATACGTGGAATCCATCGGCGGCCAGTACGTGCACGTGGATGCGCGCACCGAGCACGAGCTGAACGATGTCGCCGAAGGCGATAAGCAGATGTTCCGCCAGGAGCTCGGCGTGCAGGTGGACGGCCTCGAGAGCCTCATACGCGGCGCGTATCGAACACTCGGACTTATCACGTTCTTCACCACGGGTCCCAAAGAAACGCGAGCCTGGACCGTGCCTTCAGGCGCCTCCGCTCCTGAAGCCGGAGCGGCGATACATACTGACTTCAAGGATAAGTTCATCCGTGCTGAGGTTATAGGCTGCAACACGCTCCTTGCCGACGGCTCGTATGCTTCCGCTCGGGAAAAAGGCGATATCCGTACCGAAGGAAAGACTTACATAACAAAGGACGGCGACGTGATGGTGTTCTTGCATTCATAGAAAAAAGTTCGAATTCCAGACAGCCAGCTACTGTCGGTTAGCGTACAAGAATGCAGATTGCGCCGATTACGGCGAGCAGTACTGCGGTCGTTTTTTTAATAATCCCAGAACGCTCTTTCAAGAAAATGTGCTCGCCTGCAAGGACGAGGATAAGGAATACCTCTACAATGACGAGCACGCTTGTGACCTCTCCCAAATTAATAGCAGTATTGATAGCTAAGTTAGCGAATGCTCCGAACGAGCAAGCGAGAATCACTAATCCCCACTTTTGATTTGTTCCAAATGTTTTCAGCTTTTGTGAGAAGTTTGGAATAAGAGCAGCATTAATAAGTGCAGGGAGGAAGAACGTAAGAAAGGTGAGTGTCTCGACACTGAAAGAGCCGAAAAGGAATTTGTAGAGCGTAAACGCAATAGCGTTTACAAGTCCTGAGCCAGCAACGAATACTATGCCTTTCGTCGAGAAGCGCTCTCCCTTATTCCAGAGAAGCAGCATGCCTGCTGCGACCGTAAGAGTGACGCCTATAACTGTAAGCGCATTCCAGGACTCGTTCGTAAGGAAAATTCCGATTAGGAATGCCCAAACCAATCGAAGCTTATAAAATGTCCCATGGACTGAGGCGCTTATATATTTGAGCGCGGTGTAGTTGAGAAAGTTATGAGAAACGATGAGGCCTGCAGTCACGAGCATTATGAGCCACAAGGACCAGTCGCTCGGCGCCTTAAGATGACCAAGCATGAAGGGAAGGGTAATAATCGCGCTGATTGCGCTGAAGCAGAATGAGAAAATCCAAGGGTCATTGCCAGCCTTGAGGACTTTTCGGTTTAATAGCGTGCCGCAGGTAAACAGAAGCCCAGCTCCAACTGCGAAATATAACCACATAAGGCTATTGTACTCCCTGTATTAGCAAGAAAACTGTTCCATAATCGTCCCAGACAGCCAAGGTATTGTCATTTTCATAACGTATCGTATAGTCCGCCCACTACGTTCTTTTTAGGAGAAAGCCGTGCCAGAGACAGAGATGAAGATTGCCGATGAATATCAGCCGAGAGCTGATTGGAAACGGCCGGAACGCATCAGCCTTCTGCAAAAACTGCTCGCGGAAAAAGGAGTTCCGAAGGCGAAGGTATACCTTGGAGGCGAACGCTTCACCTTCACCTATGCCGGGAAGTTCGTGAATCTCGTCATCTACAATTACGGTCGCCAAGGATACAAACTCGTCGCTGCCGTATACCTGGATGAATCGTCTTCGCGAGGAGATACGATTTGTCCTTTGATTACGAGGCATCCGCCGAAAGGATGCTCTGAAGAAGAAATGATTGCGCAGGTCGGCGAAATCCTGTCCGGCATTACCTAGCATCTCTTCGAACTTTTGCTGAGAGGTCCGAACCGCAAGGAACGGACCTCTTTCATTTACAGGCGGATTCTACTACTGGTTATGCTATCCTGACGGACATGTCAGAGCGCGCAAAGGCACAGATACGGGAATCAGCTCCAAAGCCCGCGTATCGCAGCATCAGCACCTATGCAGAGCTTCAGTCGGTCAAAACCTCCGACGCCACCGAACCGCTCGTCATACTGGGTGAAGCGGCGCTTGGCAATTACACCATGGCCGAGTGCGCGGCTTCGCTTCGAAAACGAGGCGTCCGCAACCCCATAATCTTCTATACCCCCGACCGCATCGTTTCCTCTATAGAAAAAGCGGAGTTTTTGAATGAAGGCGGCGATACGGTCATAGATAAAAGCGATATCGGCAGCAAATCAGAAGACCCGAATCAGGATGCAATCCTGGTGCGTATGGCGGCCCTCCTCAGAAACACTGCTGGGGCGCGAAATGAATCGAGAAATCGCACCGTACTCACCCCGGACATGCAGTTGGATTCAGCTTCACGCACGTTTTATGTCAAAAACGAACGCATTTTGCTTTCCGGGTTTCAAACCCGGTTCTTGCTTGCCTTTTTCAAGCTTCGAGCAGAATCGAGAGATGGCTTGGTGAGCACGGAAAAATTTGTTCTCGAGGTATACGGCAAAGATACCGATGAAATCCGGGACCGGCTTACCGCCATGATCAGTTCCCAAATCAATAAAAAACTGCGACCGCACGGCTTTGAGCTCCGCGCAAAACCATATTCGGGGTATGCGTTTGTGCCGGTTGAATCTGCGTAATCGCCGCACTGTGTTATAATCCGTGCATATGGAAACCACCACTCGCCCCAAGTTCGTTCGTTGGGCAGTCATGCTCGGCATAGTCATCGCACTGAACCTCTTTTTCTTCGTTGGCCGCTCGCTCATACTTCCGCAGCCTGTGTACGACGACTACTGCCCGACGCGCGTGCAGCCGGCAGCCACTGAGGACGCGTGCATGAAGCAGGACGGCGTCTGGGTCGCTACTCCGAACGATCCGTCTGTATCAGCCGTCGTGAAGCCGAACCCTGAAGGCTACTGCGACCTGTATCAGAAGTGCCAGCCTTTGTACGACGCTGCGCAGAAGCAGTACTCGATGTACTCGTTTGTCATCTTGGTGGGTCTCGGCGTCCTCTCGCTCATCGTCGGCGTTCTTCCGATAGGCTCGTCCATCGTCTCGACCGGCCTTTCCTATGGCGGCGTGCTCGCGCTCATCGTGGCGGTCATAGGATACTGGGGCGACGCAGGAAACCTATTGAAGCTTGGCATCTCGGGAATTGCGTTGATTGCCCTCATATACATCGGTATTCGCCGGTTCAAGGACTAAAACGTTTCCGTGCTCGTGCGAAGGATATTGATTCATGCCTAAACCAACCTTCAATCACAAAGAAATAGAGCCTGCCGTCCAGAAGCAATGGGACGATGCGAAGCTGTACGAGACGGATCTCAACGATACGTCCAAAGAACCGTACTACCTGCTCTTCGAATTCCCGTACCCGTCGGGCGACCTCCACATTGGCCACTGGTACGCCTTTGCCATCACCGATGTCTTTGCGCGCTTGAAGCGCATGCAAGGGAAGAATGTGCTATTCCCGATGGGCTTCGACTCATTCGGATTGCCGGCCGAGAATGCCGCCATCAAGAACGGCGCCAACCCGAAAGAATGGACCTTGAAGAATATCGAGCGCATGCGCGCCCAGGTGCGAAGCATGGGAGCGTCGCTCGACTGGAGCAAGGAGGTCGTTACGTCCTCGCCGGAGTATTACCGCTTTACCCAATGGCTCTTTGCCAAGCTCTTTGAGCACGGAATCGCGTATCGCGCCGAGGCTGCAGTGAAGTGGTGTCCGAAGGATCAAACCGTGCTCGCGAATGAGCAGGTCATCGATGGGAAATGCGAGCGCTGCGACACGGAAGTCGTCGAGAAGCGCCTGACGCAGTGGTTTATGAAGATAAAAGACTATGCGGACCGCCTCCTTACGGATTTGGACGAGCTGCCGTGGCGCGAAGACATCAAAGAAGCACAGCGCGCATGGATAGGACGCTCCCAAGGCGCGCGTATCTGGTTCTCCATACAGAGCCACGAAGAAAAAATAGAAGTATTCACAACGCGTCCTGACACCGTGTATGGCGCGACCTATGTCGTCCTTGCGCCTGAGCATCCGCTCGTCGACGCCCTGCTGACAAGCATCGGGAACGAAAAAGAAGTGCGCGCTTATAAGGATGCGACCGCCCGGAAGACTGAGCGTGAGCGCTCCGAAAACAAGGAAAAGACCGGCGTCGAGCTCCAGGGCGTCATGGCCGTGAACCCTGCGACCGGCGACCCCATACCGCTCTATGTCGCCGACTATGTTCTGGCGTCCTACGGCACAGGGGCGGTCATGGCGGTGCCGTCTCATGACGAGCGCGACCATGAGTTCGCAAAAAAGCACGGCCTTCCGATGAAAAAAGTCATCGAGGGCGAAGGCGAGTGCTACGGAGGAGACGGGCCGCTTATCGATTCGGGGAAATTTACCGGGCACGACAACCGCAAGGCGATGCCGGACATCATCGCGGCAGTGGGCGGCGAACACACCACTAACTACCGCATCCGCGACTGGCTCGTGTCGAGACAGCGCTACTGGGGCTGCCCGATTCCGGTCGTCTATGACCCAGAAGGCCGCGCGCATGCAGTCCCTGCCGAGCACCTCCCGTGGCTTCTTCCTGAAGATGTCGACTTTTCTCCCGCCAAAGAAGGGGAGACGAAGGGGGCGCCGCTCGCATCCTCTGTCGAGCTCCGTGAGCGCGTTGAGCGCATATTCGGGAAAGGCTGGACTCCGGAATGCGATACGCTCGACACATTCGTCGATTCTTCCTGGTACTTCCTCCGATACCTTTCGCCGAACGACAGCACGAAATTCTCCGATCCCGACCTCATGAAAGCGTGGATGCCGGTGAACCGCTACTCAGGCGGAAGCGAGCACACCACCATGCACCTGCTGTATGCCCGCTTCTTCCAGAAGGCGCTCTATGACCTGGCGCTCGTCCCCCACTCCGAACCGTTCACGGAGCGCTTCAATCGCGGACTCATCATGGGGCCTGACGGCCAGAAAATGAGCAAGCGATGGGGAAATGTGGTGAATCCCGACGAGATGCTTGAAAAGTACGGCGCTGACGCCGTGCGCATGTATCTCGCGTTCATCGGTCCCTATAACGAAGCGGGGCATTACCCGTGGAAACTCGACGGCGTCGAGGCCATGCGCCGGTTCCTGGATCGCATCTACCTGCTTTCAGAAAGAATCACCGAAAGCAAAGCGCAGCCTGAACTGCAGCGCGCGCTTGCGAAAGCGGCGGCGAAAATCGAAGCCGATTCCGAGCGTTTCAAGTTCAATACCGCCCTCTCGGCGCACATGGTGCTCGTGAAAGAGCTCGAGGCGCAGGCAGAGGTGCCCAAAGATGCCTGGGTCAGCTTCCTCGCGCTTCTGGCGCCGTTTGCGCCGCACCTCTCCGAGCATCTGTGGCAAGAAGCCGGACAAGCCGGAAGCGTGCACTCGGCTCCGTGGCCATCTGCTGACGCAAGCCTCCTGAAGGACGAGACGGTTTCCGTTATCGTGCAGATAAACGGCAAGAAGCGCGGGGAAGTGGAGCTTGCGCCTGACGCGCCGCAAGATATCGCACAGGAGGAGGCGCTTGCGCTTCCTGCGGTTGCCGAGGCACTGTCCGGGGCGACCCCTTCACGGGTTATTTACGTCCCGGGGCGCATTATCAACATAGTCATGGGTAAGGGCTAGACCCCCACTTGCAAAAAAATACCCTTTTGGTATAATTACAACACAATGCCTGCGAAAGCTAACAAATCCGCCATTTCTCCTAAATCCAAGGGGGCCCTCGCGCCATCCTTTGATAGCGCCGTTCTCGTCAAAAAGCTCCTTGCGGAAGTGTCTGATCGCGCTCGCGAAGTCCTGACGCTCCGCTTCGGCCTCGGCGCATCTTCCGAGCGCGAGACCCTTGAAGCGATCGGCGAACGCTGGGGCATCACCCGCGAACGCGTCCGCCAGATTGAAGCTGCTGCTATTGAGGCAGTGCGTTCCGGCAAGGCGTTCAAGGACGGCAAGCCCGCCTTCGACGAGCTCTGCGCCTACATCGAGAGCCTCGGTTCCATCCTGCCTGAAGATCATCTTCTCGCGGGCCTCGCCTCTGACGAAAAGGCGAAGAACCGCTTCCGCTTCCTCCTCGTGGTCGGCTCTGCATTCTTCCGCGAACGCGAGACCGATGAATTTTATGCCCGCTGGCACGTGAACACCGCCACCGCAAAGAAAGTCCATGCAGCCCTCTCGAGCCTTTATTCGTCTCTTTCTGATACCGAAGTGCTTTCTGAGAGCGAGGTGTTCGCGCGCTTCCTCACCGAATTGAAGGAAGTCGATACCGCCTACCGCAACGAGGAGATTCTCAAGCGCTGGCTCGCGCTTGCCAAGAATATCGGCAGCAATCCTCTCGCTGAATGGGGTCGCGCAGACGCGCCGGCTATCCGCACCAAGGGCATCCGCGATTATGCCTACCTCGTCATAAAGCGCGAGGGCGCGCCGATGCACTTCCGCGACGTCGCAAACGCGATAGCGTCGCTATTCGCAAAGAAGGCCCACGTCGCGACCACTCATAACGAGCTCATGAAGGACGAGCGTTTCGTGCTTGTCGGCCGCGGCCTCTATGCGCTGGCCGAATGGGGCTACAAGCCGGGCGTCGTGCGCGACGTCATCCGCGAGATACTCCGTAAGTTCGGCCCGCTTTCGCGCGACCAGGTCCTTGAAGAGGTGAAGAAGGTCCGTTACGTGAAGGACAACACCATTCTCGTGAACTTGAACGATCCCAAGTACTTCAAGCGCGCCAAGAACGGCACCTACGCACTCGCGTAATTAGACTTTTTTCTGAAATAGGTGTTAGATGAAACTTCCCGGTTGAGGGAAGTTTCGTTTTAAGGGGAGGTGCCCATGACTGAGACAGCACACGGCCTGAGCAACACGCCCGCGTACGCGCGCGGCGGCGATACAGGACCGCCCAAGAAAGCAAAGAAGCCGATTCTCCGTGCGCAGAACGTGCCCGGCGAGCAGCGCGCTTCGCCTTCGTTCACGACGCCGGGACCGCGGGTGACGCGGCCAACACAATCGGAATAGCTGCAGAACGCAGCGATACATCTTGTAAAGATGGCGCCCTATCGAAAGATAGGGCGTTTCTCTTTGCTATACTCTACGCATGTCATCAGGAGGCGGCGGCCATTCAAGCGGCGATATCGAACTCCCGTACCTGCACGAGCTGCATGAAATGCTCGAGTCGTCTAACCTGGGCGGCGGATTCATCGTCCCGGGCTGGCTCCTTATCGTCGTGTATTTCATATGCGCCGGCGTGTTCGCCGCAGAAGCGCCGGTGCAGAGCGCGCAGAACTGGGACATGCTGCTCACGCTCGGCCCCATTTGGCTTCCGATAGTGCTCGGGCGCTTTGCCTACCACCGCTTCATCAACATGCGGCAGATGCATTTCAATTACATGAACCCGTTCGTGCTTCTTGAAATGCGCATCCCGCGCGAAATTACGAAGACGCCGGCAGCGATGGAGAGCGTGTTCTCATCGCTGAATATCGGGCCGGGCACTGGCACCTGGATGAAGAAGTACTGGTGGGGACGCACGCGGCCCTGGTGGTCGTTCGAAATCGCCTCTATCGGCGGGAATGTCCGCTTCTTCCTCTATACGCGCGTAAACATGCGCCGGGCCACCGAAAGCTATATGTACGCCCAGTACCCTGAAATCGAGCTCATCGAAGCTGTGGATTATTCGAGGCTCCGCGACCCGCACCATGAACCGTACGGGATGTTTGCCTGCGAATACGAAAAGAAGATTGCGCAGCCGTATCCTATTCGCACGTATGTGGATCACAAGCTTGATAAGCCGGGAGACAAGCCTGAAGAGCTGGCTGATCCGTTTTCCCAGATCATGGAGCTCATGGGGTCGCTTGGTCCGGACGAGCAGTTGTGGACGCAGTTCATCATTCGCTGGTCCCGGTGGGAGAAGTGGCGCGGTCGCTTGAATGCGTCGGGCGGATTCTATACCTGGCGAGATCTCGGACGCGAAGTAATCGAAGAGCTTCGCGCTAAAACCGTGAATAAGCGCCGTACGGTGGACGCCGAAGGCCATGTGCAGGAGCTTGAAGGCTTCCCGAACCCGAACGAATTCCAGAAGGAGCTCATCGGCGCCGTAGAGCGCAATATCAATAAGCCGGGGTTCGACGTCGGCATCCGATCGATCTATTCAGCTCCTGCGAATAACTACTACGGCACCATGAACGCCTTCACGGCCAACATGTTCAAGGCGTTCAAGTCCGAGCAGTACAACAGCGTGGAGCCGGCGCCGCTTTGGAGCGAAAAGTTCAACGACTTCCCGTGGGAAGACATCGGCGGGCACCGCCAGCGCGCCGAAATGCATGAAGCGCTGGAGGCATTCCGCGCCCGTTCCTATTTCCATCCGCCGTATCGCGGCCCCTGGATGATTATGAGCACCGAAGAGCTCGCGACCCTGTACCACATCCCGAACTCCGGCTCGAAGGCTCCTGGCCTCGATCGTATCGGCTCGAAGACGTCTTCGCCTCCGCCGAACCTCCCGCTGTAATATGGTGCTCTTTTCCTACTTACCCTTCGCTTTCGAGGCGCTCTGGCTGCATGTCATGCGCAAGCATCGATTCTATGCCGTGCTTGCGGCGTTGGTCTTCATCATCATTCCAGCGTTCGTCTTTTTCGTGCCAGCAAGCGGCTTCAAGAGCGGAACCCTTATAACCGTCGAAAAAGAGGCTTCCTTCGGGGAAACTGCCGCAATGCTTGAAAATCAGCATATCGTAGCAAGCGCAACGCTTTTGAAGATACTTGCGCGCATTTCAGGCGTCGACACATCGGTACAGGCCGGCCGATACTTATTTGCAACGCCCGTCGGCATTGGCCCGGTGTTATATCGCCTCGCAACCGGCGACAGCGGCATCGAAGCGATCCGCATCACGTTCCCGGAAGGCATCACTGTACGCGAGATGGCTGATATACTTGCGGCCGCGCTTCCGGGATTCGATACGGAGGCCTTCATCGAGGACGGCACTCGGTACGAAGGGTATTTGTTTCCCGACACGTATTCTTTCTATGCAGACACGACCGCGAGCGAGGTGATTACCCGTATGCGCGAGCGATTCAATGAAGTATGGGAGAGCATCGATAGTGAAAACGTCGGCAAGGACGCTCGAGTCATCATGGCTTCCATCCTCGAAAAGGAAACGAAGCCGGGCGAAGACCGCCAGATAGTTTCCGGCATCCTCTGGAAGCGCATCGACATCGGCATGGCGCTCCAAGTGGACGCAGTGTTCGGCTATATAAAAGGCGTCGACACGTACCATCCGTCGGGAAAAGATTTGGAAATCGATTCTCCGTATAACACGTATTTGCACCGCGATCTCCCGCCGGGCCCTATCGGAAACCCTGGAAAAGATGCGCTGTATGCCGCGCTCCACCCGACCGCTTCGCCGTATCTGTACTATCTTTCAGGTTCTGATGGCGCCGTCCATTACGCCAAAGACTTCGAAGGCCATAAGAAGAACAAGGAGCTTTACCTGCGCTAATAGTCGACGGAAACGTCTTCTGATAAGCTCGCCAGATGGACGTGAAAGGAAAAAAAGTCTTTGTTGGCCTCTCGGGCGGCGTAGATTCCGCCGTCTCCGCCGCGCTTTTGCAGAAAGCGGGTGCTCACGTCGTGGGCGTCTTCATAAAAGGCTGGTACCCGCCGAACCTGCATTGCACCTGGGCGTCAGACCGGCGCGACGCCATGCGTGTTGCAGCACGCCTGCAGATACCTTTTCACACGCTAGACGCATCTGCCGAATACAAGAAATCAGTCATCGATTATCTCCTCGCTGAATATAAAGCAGGACGAACGCCGAACCCGGACATCATGTGCAATAGGGACGTTAAATTCGGCGCATTCTACGACTTTGCGATGGCTCATGGCGCAGACTTCATCGCAACGGGGCACTATGCCAGAACCGAACAGGGGAAACTACTTCGCGGGAACGACCCCGACAAAGATCAGAGCTACTTCCTCTGGGCGGTCGCGAAAGAGGCACTAGCGAAAACCATATTCCCCGTCGGTGCGCTACCGAAATCCGAAGTGCGCGCTCTCGCGAAGCGGTTCAGCGTACCCGTCGCCGAGAAGCGCGACAGCCAAGGCATCTGCTTTCTCGGCGCGGTTTCGGTGGATGACTTTCTCCGCGAAGAGTTCCACCCGGAGTCAGGGGTTGCGCAGGACGAATCTGGAAAAGAAGTGGGCAAGCACGACGGCGCGGTATTGCGTACGCTCGGAGAGCGCGTCTCCCTTACGGACGCTCCGACCGGGCCGTGGTATGTGGTGCGCAAGGACATTGCGCAGAATCTGCTCATAGTTTCGAAAAAGCGAGCGCAGCCTGTCCCGACTACCGGAATCAGCATTTCAAGCCCGAATTGGTTTGCCTCGATTCGTTCTGATGAAAAAATTGAAGCACAGTACCGCTATCACGGCCCAAAAATCCGAGGGACGTACAGTGCCGCAACTACTACATTCATACCTGAAGAAATATTACCTGAACCTGCTGCGGGTGGTCAGTCGCTCGTGTTCTATCACAATGAAGAAGTTATAGGCGGCGGCATCATTTCCTAAAAGTATTTGTATGTTGGGGTCCCCATTTAAGGGAACAAGAAAATAGCAGGGCTATTTTCTGGACACTTATGCATGAGATTTTGCGTTGTCTTTCCCGAGCAAAAACTCAGGGCAGATGGGGGAAGCGAATGACCAACTACGAAAGCGAAGTTGTCATCAACTGAGCGAAAGCAATCGGGTATAATGAGCTAAATGACTGACATCCTCAAAGCCGACGGCACCAAGGAGCCCTTCGACGCCTCGAAGCTCGAAGCGTCTTTGCGTCGCTCAGGCGCAAGCGGACGCACCGCCGAGCATATTCGCAAGGTTATCGAATCGACTATCGTCTCAGGCATCGATACGCATGAGATTTATCGCCGCGCCTTCTCCCTGCTTCGCGACGAAGAGCGCGCAGTAGCCGCCCGGTACAGTCTTCGACGCGCCTTGTTTGAGTTCGGCCCTTCAGGACATCCGTTTGAGGACTTCGTGAGCGCATTATTCGAAAAAGAAGGCTGGAACGTCGAATGGAGGAAGACCATACCCGGGAAATGTGTCTCTCATGAAGTAGACGTATACGCGACGCGCGGCAATGAGCATCTGGCGGCAGAGCTGAAGTATCACAATGATCCGAACTACAAGACGGACGTAAAAGTCGCGCTCTATGTGAAGGCTCGTTTCGATGATATCTGGCAGTGCGATCCGAAAGTATCGCAGACCTGCCCCGTGGATACGGGCTTCCTGATTACCAATACCAAATTCACGGAAACGGCAATTCAGTACGCCAAGTGCTCGGGCATCGGGCTTTTGGGCTGGAGCTATCCCACGGAAGGAAACCTGTATGACCGCATCATCGCGGCAGGCATTTTCCCCGTAACCGCGCTCACGCAGCTCCGGAAGTCCGAAAAGCGCCTTCTGGTGGACCAAGGAATCGTGACGAGCGCCCAGCTCCGGAACAAGCGGGAAGCGCTCCGTGCGCTCGCCATTTCTCCTGACCGCATCGGCCTTATCGCGGCTGAGATAGAGGCATTAGAGCGCCCGGCTTCGTAATACGGGCATCCTCGATTAGAATAGGGACATGGCATCAAAATGGTCGAAGACCTTCGACCCAGCAATTCACGGCACGGAGCCTTTCACGCTCTCGCGCAGCAAGATAGACACGTTTACCGAGTGTCCGCGCTGCTCATACCTCGATCTGCGCCTCGGGGTAAAGCGCCCTTCCGGACCCTCCTTCACGCTCAATAACGCCGTAGACGAGCTCTTCAAGCGCGAATTCGATATCCACCGTGAAGCGGCCACGACGCATCCGCTAATGAAGGCTTATGGCCTCGATGCGGTACCGATGAAAGATGAGCGGCTCGACGAGTGGCGCGATGCGCTTCGTCGGGGCATCAAGCATCATCACGAGGAGTCTGGCCTCACGCTCCGCGGCGGCATCGACGATGTATGGGTGACGCCGGAAGGAGAACTTATCATCGTCGACTACAAAGCGACTTCGAAGAAAGAGGGCCCGAAGACCGAAGACGATCTCTACCCTTCGTACAAGAAGCAGATGGAGGTGTATCAATGGCTCTTCCGTCAGAACGGCTTCAAGGTCTCGCCCATCGGATTCTTCGTATACGCGAACGGCAATTCCGATAAAGAAGCGTTCGACGGCAAGCTCGAATTCGATATCACGCTCATCCCGTACAAAGGCAATGATGCTTGGGTTAGCGATACGCTCGTAAAGCTGAAGGCAACGCTTATGAGCGATGAGATTCCTGAAGTGGGCACCGCGTTCGGCGGCGGCCCGTGCGACTTCTGCACGTATAGAGAAGAGGCCGGCAAGATTCTCCTCAAAATCCACAAAGAAAAGAAGGCGAAGAAATAAAAACACGCCCGTCTCTTGCGAGACGGGCGGTAGCGCGCGAGGAAAGCAGGCATTAGACAAGCTCTTCGATGTGAAGCCGATCATCGTGACGGCGACTTACTTCGAAAATTGACATCTTGCCTTTGTCTTTTTGTTGCAGCTCGCGGGCGTGGGCGACGACCGCGGCATAGCTCTTAAAGGTCGGGCCGGCATAGCTGCGCCATCCGGCGCCGAAGAGCGGTGCGACTGCATTTTCTCTCGTATGAAGGTACTTGCTCTTGAGATTGCCTGCGTCTTTGATTACAGCGACGTGGTATACGTCTCCGACCTTCGCAAACAATATGGCTTGGCTCATGTGAACCCCTTTTGCTGCCAGAGCATGAAAATAGTACGAAATTAATGAACTGTCAAAATTGTGTACCTCTTGGTACTAGCCGCTTTGCTATACTTCGCGCATGAAAAGCGATTTCGCGGACAGGGTACGCAAAGTGGTGCGGAGCATCCCGAAAGGGAAGACCATGACCTACGGCCTCGTGGCGGCACGCGCCGGACGCCCAGGAGCTGCGCGCGCCGTAGGCACTATCATGGCGAATAACGATGATAAAAGCGTGCCTTGTCACCGCGTCGTGCGCGCTGACGGAAAACCGTCGGGATACAACGGTATAAACGGACCCTCACGAGAGGTGCTGCTTGCGCAGGAGCGGTCGTAGACTTTCAACCAGGGGGGCGCATACTTCCCGTGGGAGGTGCGTGATGAACCCGTACTTTTTATACCCGACCCCGTTCATCGAGGTCGCAGAGCTCTGGTGCAATCTTCTCGGATCGCTTCATCCTTCTTTTGACGGGTGGGGCGAGCTCTGGCGCCAAGAGCTCGAACGCAGAAATCGCTCATGACATTGCGCGCTGCTTCTTCGGGAGCGGCGCGTCTTGCTATACTCGCTCGATGGAAGTCTCCATGAAACCTTCTTGGAAAAAGGCGCTCGAAGCTGAATTCGAGCAGACTTACTTTACGGAGCTCGCCGCCTTCGTGAAGGACGAATACAAGAGCCAGAGCGTGTATCCGCCCCCGAAGGCTATGTTCCGCGCATTCGAGCTCACGCCGTTCGAGAAGGTTAAAGTAGTAATTCTCGGGCAGGACCCGTACCACGGGCCGGGGCAGGCGAACGGCCTCTCGTTTGCGGTGAACGAGGGCGTGCGTAATCCACCGTCGCTTCAGAATATATTCAAAGAGCTGGAGTCAGATTTGGGGGAGCCGCTTGAGACCGCGAGCGGAGATCTGTCCCGATGGGCTGAGCAGGGAGTGCTTCTTTTGAACGCAACCCTTACCGTGCGCGTGGGCGCCGCCGGCTCGCACCAGAACAAGGGCTGGGAGCAGTTCACGGACGCGGTCATTCGCACACTCTCAGATAAGCGCGAGCATCTGGTGTTCATCCTCTGGGGCAACTATGCGCGCCAGAAGGGCGCTCATATCGATCGCGCGAAGCATCTGGTCATCGAGTCTCCGCATCCCTCGCCGTTTTCCGCGTACAACGGATTCTTCGGCTCAAAGCCGTTCAGCAAAGCGAATGCGTACTTGGAAATGCATGGCAAGACCCCGATTGATTGGACTTCTTAATCTCACTCAAATGCCTCTCCATATACAAAAAAGTTCATATGAACTTTTTTGTATATGTATATGAGCTATCAAAACTAGGAATTGAGGAAATACAGAAAAACATACTGAATAACGGAATTGTAGCAATTGCTACAATTTCGTTATTTCGTTATTTCGTTTCTCCGTATTGCCGCAGCGGGATCGTATGAATGCTGGTTCTTTGAACGCTAGTTTTTGAGGCGCACATAGAAGCCTTCGCTTCCGTAAAGAGTGTAGGTGCCGTCCCCGAGATCATGCGCGTATACCTCCACCGTCTTTCCGATATTCGCGGACAATGCGTCGAAGTCAGCAGCACCGGCAATGTCATGACTCCAGCCGCGAAGGGTGGTGATGTGCTTGCCGTCGACGACCACATAGCACTCGCCGTCGGCGTAGCAGCCGGTGTTCACTTCGGTCAGGGTCCCATCGAAATTCGCCGCCTTGAGCTTCCCTTGGTCGGCAGCTCCTTCGGAGACCGGTTCAGGCGCTGGCGTTGCGGCCGGACGGGCTAGTACGTAGCTTCCTGCCGCTACGGCGAGGAGGATGATAATTACGCCCAGGATGGTTTGTTTGTTCATAGAGGCTATGACGAAAGGATAGCAGCTGTATGACAAATATCGTGGACGATACGGGTAAAAGAAAAGCTGCCGAGTCCTGGACCCGGCAGCCTAGATTATTCAGAAATCGAACGTTTACCGTTCCGTTGCCCGCTCCCGAGGCCCGCAACGGATCCAGCCACCTTTCCAGTGCCCGGGAAGCGTAGCTTCGCCATTATCGACGAGTTCGCCCATGCGCTGTTCCGCGCTATCGACAGGCTCGAGCTCGCCCTCGTCTCCCACCCTGACTGACCACGGCCTGAGAAACACGCGCCACTCAGGCTTGCCGTTCGTTATGTGGGTGACGTCCACGACTTTCGCTTCCAGGTCGGGAGCGAAGTACATGATCTCGCCAAGGCGGGGAACGACGGGCCACCGGCCGTATCGCTCGACATTCCATTTCAGTCCCGGGTGGTCAACCACCAGGTGAAGCCTGAATTTCTTCATTTCTCTTACTCCAAAGGACTAGCGGAGATTCCTATAAACTATGGAAAGTGTCAATTACCAGACGGTCGTGCGCACGGTCGGCTCTCTATAGAGGGCATCGCCTTTTTTTACCTTGAATGCCTCATAGAACGCGGGCACATTCGAAACTGGTCCGTTGATGCGGAACTTTGCCGGGGAGTGCGGGTCGGTGAGCACCTGCATCTTGGCAAATTCCGGACGGGCACTCTCGCGCTCGAAAAGCGTGAGGGAAAGGAAGAAGCGCTGTTCAGGTGTGAGGCCGCCAATATCCTGCCGGCCCGTCTTTTGTAGGCGGAGCTGGTACGCGTCAAACGCGATAGCTATGCCGCCCAAGTCTGCAATGTTTTCGCCGAGGGTGAGCTGGCCGTTTACGGGCACCCCGTCAGCAACGCGGTATTGGCTGTACTGCGCGACGATTATTTGCGCTTTCTTGTCGAACTTCGCGCGATCAGCGAGAGTCCACCAGCTCTTCAGGTTTCCTTTTTCGTCGTATTTCGAGCCCTGGTCGTCGAAGCCGTGCGTGATCTCATGGCCTATGACCGAGCCTATGGCGGCATAATTGACCGCGTCATCAGCCGTGAGGTTGAAGAAGGGGGGCTGGAGGATGGCGGCAGGGAAGACGATATCGTTCAAGTTCGGCGCGAAGTACGCGTTCACCGTCTGCGGGTACATGAACCACTCGCCCCGGTCTATGGGCTTCTGAAGCTTACGCATCTCCTTCTTATGCTCGAATTCCTCTGCGCGAAGCGCATTACCGGCGAACTCGTCAGGACGGATACTGAGTCCGGCAGAAGACTTCCACTTGTCGGGGTAGCCGATTTTCCGATTCATGGCGGCGAGCTTTTTAAGCGCTTTTTTCTTGGTCGCCGGCGTCATCCAGTCCAGGTTCTTAAGACGCGCCGCATACGCGACGAACAAATCCTCTACCAAGGCATGCATCTTTCGCTTTGCGTCCTTGCTGAAATGCTTTTTGACATAGATGCGGCCGAGCGGCTCGCCCAAGGTTGCGTTCACTGCGTTTAACGTGCGGCGCCACAAGGGCTTCATGACTTTCGTGCCTGAGAGCACCGTACCGTAGAAGGAAAAGCTCTCGCGCACGAAAGAGACCGAAAGATATCCGGCATATTCGTTCACGAGATGCCACTCGAGATAGACCTTCCAGTCGTCGAGCGATATCTCGTGAAGCATGGCACTTGCTCGTTTCAAGAATTCCGTCTGCATGACGATGACGGACTTCGGCTCTCCTGCGGAAATTTTGGTGAAATAGCGGTTCCAATCGATGGCGCTCGCGAGAGCTGCGAGCTCGCGGCGCGATTTCTTGTGGTACACGAGGTCGGCATCGCGCCTGTCTTCCTTGCTCATGGATGCCTTGGCGAGCTCCGTCTCGATGCGGACGATGATGTCTGCATCCATACGCGCCTGTCCGCGAGAACGGCCCATGCGCCCCAGCATGCGTACAACGTAGGGCTCGTATGCCTCGCGCACACGCTTCGATTCTGCATCGTCTTTCAGATAGTAGTCGCGGTCAGGCAGGCTGAGGCCGTCCTGGAAGATATGCAGGATGTATTTCGTGCTGTCTTTGGAGTCCTGGTCGACACCCGCGCCCCATAGGACGCCCACCCCGATGCGATGGAGGGCTGCCACCGTATCCAGTAAATCTTTAGGCGTTTTCAAGGCGCGTATGCGGGCACGGAATTCATCAAGCGGTTTCGTCCCCAGCGCATTGCGCCGCTTCATGTCCAAGCCCGAGCGATAAAAATCACGGATGAGCTGCTCCGGGGTGCCGCGTACAACCCGCTTCATGCTCTCAAGCTCGGCGAGTATGGTGCGAAGCTTCCGGTCCGTGTCATAGCGAAGCGCCATGAAGGATCCCCAGCGGGCTTCGCTTTCGGGGATGGGATTGCGCGCGAGCCAGCCGCCCGCAGCGTAGTGGTAGAAGTCATCCTGCGGACGCACGCTCGCATCCATATCGCGCACGTCGAATCCCCAGTTCTTTTTCATACAGCACAGTATACGAAACAGGAGATGACTGCGCTATGAAATTTAATTGACAATGTATGTTATAATATGTATAGTCTTGATGGATTAGAAAGGCGATTCGATTTTCAGCATGCACCCGTGTGCGTGCCGAATCGTTGAAGCGAGATGAAACGTAATGAAAACCTGACGATGCTATATGCAATCGCCGTAGTCGTCGTCGGAGGAGTGCTGATCTTTGCGGTGGTCGATCCAATCATCGGATTCGAACCCGAAGAAGGTACGCCCTACTTAATCCATCAGGTATTCACTATGATGGTCGGTGCGGCGATGGCCGGCGTATTCGCAAAGCGCGGTTAAGCTTCATTTCTCTAAATCCTGCCGGCGCGGCTGCTTTTATGCAGCGCGCCGGCATTCGTGTTAATTGACGATTTTAAAATTAGTATTATAATAGAAATGCTTGAATGCGACCGGATTTGTAACGCCCGTTTTCGTGCGTACGCGTCGCAGGGAGAGCGTGATGTCGTTCCGTGAAATTGGCCAAGCAGCGTCGGAAACCGTCCTTGCACACCCTGAACTCGCGTTCGTTGGGTTGCTCGCGGCGATCTTCGCGGCGGTCGGGGGCCTCTGGCTCCTCATCCCGAAGAAGTACACGCGCAATCTGCCTGATTTTTAGGATTGGCACGAGCCGCCGCGGCGCCCCATAGGCACCGCGGCGGTTTTATTTTTTATGCTATCTTTTCTTCAATGAAGGTTTCTGAAGTACGGGCCAGATACTTGGCATTCTTTAAGGCGCGCGGCCACGCGGTCATCCCGTCCGCGCCTATAGTCCCAGGGAATGACCCGACAACGCTCTTCACTTCGTCAGGCATGCAGCCCTTGGTGCCGTACCTCCTCGGCAAAGACCATCCGGAAGGCAACCGCATCACGAACTCCCAGATGAGCTTCCGTGCGGGCGATATAGAGGAGGTGGGCGACAATCGCCACACCACCTTCTTCGAGATGCTCGGCAACTGGAGCCTTGGCGACTACTTTAAGAAGGAACAGCTTCCGTGGATGTTTGAATTTCTTACCAGCAAAGAAGATGGGCTCGGACTCGACCCTGCGAAGCTCTATGTCACTGTTTTTGCAGGAGACAAAGAAACCGGAATGGAAGAGGACACTGAAGCGGTCCGCATATGGAAGGAGATTTTCAAGAACGCTGGCATCGAAGCGGAATTTTCGAACATCGGAAGCGAAGAAGCAGGCTACCAAAAGGGCATGCGCGCGAATGAGCGCATATTCGCGTATGACGCGAAGAAGAACTGGTGGTCGAGGGCAGGCGTGCCAGGCAAGATGCCGGCGGGAGAGCCGGGCGGTCCCGACTCCGAAGTGTTTTATGACTTCGGCCTGCCGCACGACACGAAGTGGGGCGCCGAATGCCACCCGAACTGCGATTGCGGCCGCTTCGTGGAAATCGGGAACTCGGTATTCATGCAGTTCGTGAAGCAGGAAGACGGCACCTTCAAGAATCTTCCGAAGCAGAATGTGGATTTCGGCGGAGGACTTGAGCGCCTCACCTTCGCGACTATCAATTCGCCGGACGTCTTTGACATCGATATCTTTTCAGCAGCCCGCAAAGTCATAACGCAGCGCTCCGGGAAATCCTATAGCGAGGAGGGGGCGACTAAAGCGTTCCGCATCATTCTCGACCACATGCGCGCAGCATCGTTCATGCTCGCCGAAGGCATAACGCCGTCTAATACGGAGGCGGGCTACGTGCTTCGCCGCCTCATCCGCCGCACCATACGTGAAGCGGACCGTCTTGGCATCAAGGATGCAGTTTTGGCCGACGTTGCGAAGGGGTACGGCGAAGCCTATGCCGATCATTACCCGCATGTCCTCCAGAACGCGGATAAAATTCGCGATGAACTTGCCAAAGAAGAGGAGAAATTCCGCACCACGCTTTCTCAGGGACTAAAGGAGTTCGAGAAGCTCTCGAAAGCCGGCGCTGTCTCTGCCGACGACGCATTCACGCTCTTCACAACCTATGGGTTCCCCATAGAACTTACCGAAGAACTCGCCAAGGAGCGCGGATTCAGCCTTGATATGGAGGCTGTGGCTGTGAAGCTGAAAGAGCATCAGGACACTTCCCGTGCCGGAGGCGCACAGCGCTTTGCAGGAGGCCTTGCCGATCACGCAGCGCAAACGGTGCAGTATCACACTACCCACCACATCCTCCTCGCAGCCCTTCAGAAGGTGCTCGGCCCTGAGGTGAAGCAGCGGGGAAGCAATATCACCTCTGAGCGCCTGCGTATTGACTTCGCTTCTCCGGGGAAAATGACCGATGAGCAGAAAGCGGAGGTGGAAAAAATGGTGAACGACACCATCTACCAGGATTTGCCCGTAACGCGTACCGTCATGCCGCGCGACGAGGCGGAAAAGCTCGGCGCGCAGATGGAATTCGGGGTGAAATACCCGGATATGGTCTCCGTGTATTCCGTAGGCCCCATAGATGCCACCGAAGAGAATCCGAAGATTCCGGAAGCATACTCCCTTGAGTTCTGCGGAGGTCCGCACGTGTCAAACACAAAGGAAATTCACGAAGGCGGAAAGAAGTTCAAGATAAAAAAGGAAGAAGCAGTGGCCGCCGGCGTCCGGCGCATCAAGGCAGTGATGGAATAAAAGAAAAGGGACCCCGTCGTAGGAGTCCCTCGATGCAGATGCATCTCTGTGGTTGCAGGTTAACCGGCCCCGCCGCCGCCCGGGCCCGACTTGTCTGCGTCGGCGACCTTGCGAATGGTGTACGTCGCGTCTTCACCGTCCGGCCCGTAAGCGCCGTCCATGTCAACGACGTTTCCGTCGACGTCGTACACTTTTTCGTCGTCGAGCAGGTCGATACCGGCTTGGTCGAGGATATCGCCAATTTCGAGCTCTTCTTCGAGCCGGATTTCGACCGGGTCGGAGCCTTCGCGCTCGAACGTCAGGAAGCTTGCGCGGCATTCTTCGAGATCGACCCAGGTTTCAGGGGAAGCGGCGATGACGCCGCCCTGGTTGCTGACGATGATCGTGAAGTAAACGCCGTCAGTCTCTTTTCCGCCGACTGCAACATAGGCTTTCCCGGCAAGTTCGAGCGCTTCTTGAAGATCGCCGGTATTAGCGATCATCAGTCCGCTCAAGCGTGACTTGGGTTGGTTTTCAGGTGCTTCGTCAACCATGTTCTCTATTTCTCCAAGTACCCGACCACCCGAAGGGATGGGCAGGTGATTAGAGAAAAGGGCGTCGACGAGGTATTGAAAATGACACATATCTTCATTTTTGGCAAGAAACCCGCTTACCACCTGCCGAAGGCAGGGTAGAATGTAAGGAATGGCTCTTTTCAGCAGCAAACCGAAGGCACAGTCCGTCGCACTCATCGACATCACTTCCTCGTCTATCGGCGCCGCCTACGCACGAGTATCCCCGGGCGCTCCTGCAGCGCTTCTCTATACCGCTCGTGTAGACATCGACGTTTCGGGCCCAGAAGTGCCCACCGAGCTCGTGCTGCGCACCCTGGACGCCGTGCTCCGCGATATGCGGCAGAACGGCGCGCCGCTTTTGCGTCGACGCACCGGTTCCGGGAGCGTCTCTTCGGTCACGGTATCAGTGGGCGCGCCCTGGCAGGAACTCCTCATCCGCACGGAGACCGTCGCTGAAGAAAAGCCCTTCGTCTTCACGCAGGACATCATTGATAAGGCAAAAAAGAAGCAGGCCATCGCCGCAGGCAGAGTAGGCACTCAGGAGACGGTGCTAGCCACACTCCTGAACGGCTACGAGACGCCCACGCCAGTGGGGAAAAAAGCAAAACGCGCGGAAATCATCCTACTTTCGGCTTCGATGCTCGAGGACACCGCGAAGCAGACGCGCCGCGCGCTTGCAAGCTTCTCTCTTCTGCATGACGTTCGTTTCTCGAGCTTTGCAACGGTGGTTTCAAACGCCGCACGTATAGCGTTCCCACACGAAAAAGACTATCTGGCGCTCCGCGTGTCCGGAGAGTCCACCGAGCTTGTCTTTGTGAAGCGCGGATTTCCCATGTTCGTCTCTGCGCTGCCGTCGGGCCTCGCGGAATTCGCGCGCGCCGCAAAGGCGAGCGGCTTCACCTCGTTTCCTGACGGAGGGAACATCATCGATCGGGAAAAAAGCACCGAGCTCGATGCAGGGCTCCGCCAGGCAGAAGCCGCGTGGACGTCTGCTATAGCGGCTTCCCTCCAGGAGTTCGCCGCAAATCACGCGCTGCCGCGTACGCTTCTTTTGGTCGCAGACAAAGAAGCCCGTGAATTCATCCGCCGCGTCCTTGACGTGCCTGAAGTGCATGCGCTCTGGCTTTCAGATGAGCCGCTCGCCATCATCCCGCTCGAGTGCTCGCATTTTTCGACCAGCATGGCGTGTGAGACGGGAGTCGAGGAAGATCTCATGCTGGGACTTCTGGCGCTTACGGCAAAGCAATAGCGCAGCTACCCCCATGCCGGGTTTGCGACGCCTTCCGCTATCGGGCTACCATATGCCGTATACTGATTAGCATTAGCAATGATTCATACGTATGCCTAAAACCATCACCGACATCATTCCGCCGTCGCGCCGCCGTGCCATGGAAGATACCGGTGCGTCTCCCGCATACGTCGAACCTACCGTCTATCAAACGCCGCCTACTATGCCCCCACAACCTCCTCACCCAGCCGCTTCAGGAAGCATGGGTCGCCCCAAGCGCGCTTTCCCGTGGCGCCTCGCGCTCGTCGCGCTCGTCGTTGTCATCGCTTCCATCGTTGCGATATTCGCCTTCTCCGGCGCAAAGGTTGCGGTAACGCCGACGAAGAACGCAGCTACCGTCTCCGGCGATTTTTCCGCGACACCCGCTGCGGGCGATCTGCCGTTTGAAGTCGTGTCGGTCGAGAAGGTGGGCATACAGTCCGTTAAGGCTGAGGGCACGGAGAACGCGAACGATCCGTCCCAGGGCATGGTGACCATCTATAACGGCCAGGAAAAAGTGCAGGAACTCATCAAGAACACCCGCTTTGCAACCCCTGACGGCCTTATTTTCCGCATCCATGACTCGGTGAAGGTTCCGGCGGGCACAGCGTCAGCGCCGGGTCAGCTTCAGGTGACCGTCTTTGCCGACGCTGGCGGCGAGAAGTACAACATCGGCCCCTCGACCTTCACGCTCCCGGGCCTGAAGGGCTCCGCCGTATTTGACCTCGTGTACGCCAAGTCAACGGGCTCCATGACCGGAGGATTCTCCGGCGTTCGGCCGTCGGTCTCGCAGAAGACGCGCGAAGCGCAGGCTGCGACGATTGAATCCGGACTTGATAAAGACCTGAAGGAAGCGGTGGCCGCTAAGATTCCGGAAGGATACGTGCTCGTGCCTGGCGCCATCTTCATCTCCTACGCGCAGCTGCCGGACGCCGCAGGCGAAGGGCAGAACGTGAACGTTCAGGAGAAGGGCAGCGCAAACGCGTTCGTGTTCCCGAAGGCTGCCCTTGCAAAAGCCATTGCCTATCAGGCGGTTGGCACCTATGCCGGCCAGCCAGTGACGCTTGAGAGCGCCGCCGGGCTCACGCTGACGCCGAAGAACGGGGAAGTCCCGGCCCCGGGCACGGACAGCTTCGCCTTCAGCCTTGCAGGCTCCGCTGAGATTATCTGGACGGTGGACGCCGCAAAAATTGCCGGCTCCGTGGCTGGAAAGTCCCGCCAGGCAGCTCAGACGATACTTGCGGGCTTCCCGGAAATTGAAAAAGCGGTCCTCTCCCTGAAGCCGTTCTGGGCAGGCACCTTCCCGGAGGACCCGGCGGAGATAAAAGTCACGGTGGAAGCACCGAAAGCCAAGTAGGCCGTTTGACGAGCCAAGGCCTATCTGCTACATTAATCAGGCAACGCAATGGAGGAAGAGCGAGCTCAGGGCGCACCGACCGGCACCGTAGAAGAGGTGCTGCCGAATTCCCTGTTTCGGGTCCGTATGGAATCCGGAGAGCTCGTGCTTGCGTATCTTGCTGGCAAGATGCGCTTGCACCGAATCCGCGTCCTCGTGGGTGATAAAGTCGAGCTCGTGCTCGACCCCTACGGAGGCCGGGCCCGCATTGTGAGGCGCAACAGCTAACCCTATGAAAGTACGCGCATCCATCAAAAAGCAGCAGACGGGGGACATCATTGTCCGCCGCAAAGGACGCTTGTACCGCATAAATAAGCTGAAGCCTCGCCGCAAGGCACGACAAGGCTAGGAACATAGGGCGCATTCCTGCGACCATTGTTCCATCAGACCGAAGACGTGCTGCGCGGCAGCAAACAAGGTTAACGGCATAGGACTACGGTTCTGCGCCTCAATTCCGAAATCGCGGGGGATTCTCCCGAAGCGACTGAGGAAGGATGATTTTCAAGACAATTACTTAACCCGCAACATTACAAAGACATGCGTATCGCAGGCGTCACCATCCCCGATAACAAGCAGCTGGCCTACTCGTTGCCGATGATCTTCGGCATCGGGCCTACGCGCGCACTCGACATTCTGAAGAAGGTCGGCGTCCCTGCGAACAAGAAGGGCAGCGAGCTCACCTCCGAAGAGGAGCAGGCTATCCGCTCGCTCGCAGAAGGCTACCTCATTGAAGGCGAACTCCGCCGCGAAATCGCGCAGAACGTGAAGCGCCTCAAGGATATTGGGGCTGCTCGCGGCATCCGCCATCAGCGCCGCCTCCCGGTCAAGAACCAGCGCACGAAGACCAACTCCCGCACGGTACGCGGAAACACCCGCAAGACCATGGGTTCCGGCCGCCGCTCGCTCGAGAAGACATAATTCCTGCTATTTATCTAATTACTTATGGGAAAGAAACGAATCATCAAGAAGAGCGGCAAAGGCCTCGATGCAGGACGCAAGGAGCGCGCCCTCTCGAAGCTTGCAAAGCGCCGCATGGAGAAGGGCATCCTTCATGTAGAGGCTACCTTCAACAACACCAAGGCCGTTCTCACCGACGAGAAGGGCAATGCCGTTATGTCGTCTTCGGCAGGAGCGCTCGGGTTCTCCGGCGCGCGCAAGTCGACCCCGTATGCAGCCGCCAAGGTGGGCGAGCTTCTCGGGGAGAAGGCAATGGCTATCGGCTTGAAGGAGGCCTCGGTCATCATCCGCGGCATCGGTGCTGGCCGCGAGTCTGCGCTTCGCGCCTTCTCTGGAAAGGGCATCGCAATACGGGCTATCAAGGATATGACTCCTATCCCGCACAACGGCCCGCGCCCGCCAAAGCCTCGCCGCGTGTAATCTTCTGCCCTGATATATGAAAACTCTCTCAAAATACAAAGTAGCGAAGCGCCTCGGTGCTTCCGTATACGAAAAGACCCAGACGCAGAAGTTCGCGCTTGCGGCTGAGCGCGCGGCAAAGAACAAGAAGCGCGGACGCGGACGCGGTGCGTCTGAATTCGGCAAGCAGCTTCTCGAGAAGCAGAAGGTCCGCTTCACGTACGGCCTTTCCGAGCGCCAGTTCGCCAACTACATCAAGGAAGCGATGCTTTCCAAGGGCATCACCCCGGCTGAAATGCTCCACCAGCTCCTTGAGATGCGCCTTGATAACGTCGCGTACCGCATCGGCCTTGCGCCGACGCGTCGCGCCGCACGCCAGATGGTGTCCCACGGGCACCTGACGGTGAACGGCACGAAGACCACCATCCCGTCCCGGGCAATCCGCATCGGCGATCGCATCGCGATACGCGAGGGCTCGAAGAACGCTGCAATGTTCGCGACCTTTGCCGAGAAGTTCATGGAGCGCCCGCTTCCTCAGTGGCTTACGTGGAATCCGAAAGCCATGGAGGGCGGCGTCCAGGCGCTTCCGACCAAGGAGGCGGCAGATCCGGCCGGCGACCTGGTCGCGGTGCTCTCGTTCTATAGCCGCTAATTATAATAAGGTAACTACGACTGAGTTATGGAATACCAAATCACCCTTCCGTCAAAGCCCCGCGTCGTCTCTGAAGAGGGACTCCAGGGCGTTTATGAGATAGATTCGCTCTATCCGGGATACGGCCACACGCTTGGAAACTCGCTGCGCCGCATCATCCTTTCCTCGCTCCCAGGCGCGGCTATCACCTCGGTCAAAATTGAGGATGTCGCCCATGAATTCGCTACCATCGACGGCGTTCGCGAGTCCGTCATGGAGCTTCTTTTGAACCTCCGCCGCGTGCACTTCGTGCTGCACGGCGACGAAGGCCAGACCGTCAAGCTCTCGGTCAAAGGACCGGGCAAGATTACGGCAGGAGACTTCACCCTCCCGTCCCAGGTCACTATCTCGAATCCGGAGGCATACCTCTGCGAGATTTCCGGTAAGAACGGCTTTGAGCTCGAGGCAACCATCGAGCGCGGCTTGGGCTATGTCGCTCGCGAACAGCTCACCAAGGAAAAGGTAGACATCGGCACCATCGCCCTTGATGCTACCTTCACGCCGATTCGCCGCGTGAACTACGAAGTAGAGAACATGCGCGTGGGCGATCGCACGGACTTCAATCGTCTGCGCATCCTCATCGAGACCAACGGCACCCTCACTCCGCGCGAGGCGCTTGAGAAGTCGATTGAAATAATGATCCACCAGTTGAAGTCCGTCATCGGCTTCCAGGAGGAAGCGGCAGCGTCCGAGTCTTCGGATATGATGCTCGGCGCAACGCCAGTCCTCGGTAAGGACCCGTCGAAGCTCAAAGTCGACGAGCTCGAAATCGCTACCCGCACGGCAACCGCGCTCGCCGAGGGCGGCATCAAGTCGGTAGCCGGCCTCATCCGCAAGTCAGCAAGCGCCCTCAAGGAGCTCGACGGCATCGGAGACAAGGCAGTTACGGAAATAACGGAAGCCCTCGAGAAGCTCGGACTCGAGCTTAAGGCCGACTAATCACTGGTATGCGTCATCACGTAAAAGGAAGGAACCTGGGCCGCCCCAAGAATCAGCGCGTCGCGTTGAAGAAGTCGCTCATGCGCTCACTCATCATCCATGAGCGCATCTCGACCACCGAGGCAAAGGCCAAGGAAATCCGCCCGCTTATCGAAAAGCTCGTCACCCGCGCCCTCACGGACTCGGTGGCAAACCGCCGCCTCACCATGGCGCGCATCGGAGACGCAGACGCGGTCGCGAAGCTCTTCACGGCGATCGCTCCTCGCTTTAAGGGCCAGGAAGGAGGCTATGTCCGCATCGTGAAGCGCGCGGTCAAGGCCGACGGCCGCAAGAACGCGTACATCGCATTCACCAAATAATTATGACTACACTTGAACGCATGCCGAAAGATGTCCGAAACCGCATCGACCACAAGGTCGCTCCGGTCGAGTACACCGTAGACGCCGCAGGCCGAACCCTCGGCCGCGTCGCAACCGAAGCCGCTTCCGCGCTTCTCGGCAAGAAGTCGGTGCACTTCGTGAAGACGAAGGTCCTTCCCGTGAAAGTCACGATTATCAATGCGAAGAAGCTGAAGCTCTCGGAGAAGCGTCTTTCTGAAAAGAAGTACCGCTACTACACCGGCCACGTGGGCGGTCTCCGCGAATTTTCTCTCCCGATGCTCCTCGAGAAGAAGGGCGTCGGCGAAGCGCTCCGCATGGCTGTCGACGGTATGATTCCCCGCAACAAGCTCCGCAAGGAACGCATGAAGCGTCTTATTATAAAAGATTAGTATATGCCTGAACTCGCTTACACCACCGCCGTTGGACGCCGCAAGACCGCGACTGCTCGCGTAAAGCTCACGCCGGCTTCCAAGATGTCCCTTACCGTGAACGGTAAGACCGATGTCGAGTACTTCAAGACCCGCGAGCGCGTCTTGGTAACCAAGGACGCCTTCCACCTCGACGAGGTGCAGGGCACCTTCGAGGTACAGGCGAAAGTCTCCGGAGGCGGCATGTCCGCCCAGGCAGAGGCTGTCCGCATGGCTATCGCCCGCGCCCTGGAGAAGCGCACCCCTGAGCTCCGCAAGAGCCTCAAGGCCGCAGGCTACCTCAAACGCGATCCTCGCGCCGTGGAGCGCAAGAAGCCGGGACTCCTCAAGGCCCGCAAGCGACCATCTTGGTCGAAGCGTTAATACTGGCTTCGCAGACAAGCAAAACCCGCCTTCCGGCGGGTTTTGTGTTAGTCGTTATCGGTTAAAAATACTGCAGACGAGTCGCAGTGCACGATTTTGAAATGCATAATACGCCACCGTACACCATAGGTATTGCACTACGCTAAAGTTCGTGTCCAACTGCATTATCCCCAAGCAGACAGAACTGGACATCCCACGCTAGTATGGTCTTGCGCTCTTTGAGTTCAGTTCGGGCTCAGCGAGCCGGGGTTGTGCAGACTGGGTCTGCGGCGGTCTCACAAACTGCGTCAGGATGGCCACTCCCCTCAAGGACGGCAGCCACATAACAGGTTCGATTCCTAAACCTCGGCTCAGTGCGCCCGAACTACCTACAAAGAGAGAAGAGTCTCCTTTGCTTTCCTTGGAGAGGCTACCCGCCTCAACCTTTATCGTCTTCAACCCTTAAACGTCCCCCGTCGTTTATCTATATAGATTAGCCCTCATAGTATATACCATGAGGCTTCTGTCGTGGAGGGGGTGTGGATTTCTACATAGGACCTGTGAGGGTCTCGCAGGGTTCTAACTTGCCTAGGGATTATTGACACTCGATGAAGTTGAGGGTGATATGCTTAATAAATGATAAATTTCCATACATACTTTTCTAAGGCAGGTGGGATATTAAGCCGATTGGGATACGTCATATATACGGTGGTTTATATATTTTGGGTTTTGTGGATAATTAACGATTTTTACGAATCTCATAAGCTAGGTACTGCCATGTTCTTTTCTGGGATTGCCGCCATAGGAGTACTTATATTCCTTGAAATTGTAAGGAGAGTCTTGACATATATTTTTGCGGAAGAACCTATTTTCAAAAAGAAATTTCCTTTAATTACTAGGGTTCTGCTCGGTCTATCGTTATTGATTCTTGCAGCGTCAGCACCCCTTTATCTGTTTATTGATATGCCCGAATTAAAAGGTGAAAAAGAGGCTGCGTACGCTTCATATCAAGAAGCTCTTCAAGAACTTCCTTACGCCAGAGACGTTGCAGCAACATGCGAAAAAGATAGGAAGGAGAACCCTCCGGAAAGTGCCGAATGCAGACGCATGAAGTTGGGATATCAATCCTGCCTAGAGTTACTCCAATCTAAGACGATGTGCTTATCAAGTTGGGACTACGAATCAGCATGCAAACCTTCATTCCTTACGCGTATCAATACTTGCCAGACTGAAGTGTATTTACTTGAAAGAACGGTCACCGATTACGAAGTTAAATACGGAAAACCATAGTTTTGACGCGAAAGGTCAAATCAGGCATATTTTACCTATGGATAACGACGATGTCGTAATTGAGGCCGACGGCTCCGAGGAGCTTGGTGGAAAGAGCGGTGGCGGAGACGCCGGCGCAAAGGTCGCAAAATTAAAGGCTGAGATTGAGAGCCTAAAGGCAGAGAAACAGGAGTATCTCGACGGCTGGCAGCGTGCCAAGGCTGACTACGTGAACGCGCTGAAACGCTTCGAGGAAGAGAAGAAGGGCGCCCTGAACCTTGGTCGTGTCGTCACCGTAGGGGCCTTCATACCGGTGATGGACTCACTTACTCGCGCCGAGGGCGCAGGGGAGATTCCAGAGGCCTTTACGGGCATTGCTAAACAGCTCCATGATGCGGCGAAGTCCCTCGGGCTTGAGCAGTTCGGAACCGTCGGCGAGAAGTTTGATCCGTCCATGCACGAAGCGCTCGGCCAGGATACAACCCACGACGCTTCAAAAGATGACACCGTCACCGCGATACTCGAGCCCGGCTGGAAGAGCAAGGACTCCGTCATCCGCCCCGCAAAGGTCCGCGTCGCGCACTACGAGGCCTAGCCATTCTAGTTTCTAGTTTTTCTTCTATAAATCGATATACAAAAACCTAGCAATTGCTAGGTTTTTGTATATGCCTTCAAGAAATCTTGAGAGGGTTTCTATGCCTTCGTCACCTCGACCGCGTAGGGGCCTTTCTTGCTTTCGACGACGGTGAAGCAGACTTTGTCGCCCTTCTTCAAGTTCGGGAATGCGAGGTTCACCAGCGCGTCCGCGTGGAAGAAGATATGCTCTTTGACCCCCGGCTGACGGATAAGACCGGAGCTGCGTTCGCCGAGCTCGTGAATGATTCCTTTTTTAGTTGCCATGATTGTTTGTTGGTGCAAAGAGGAGATGAGAAAGCGCCCGTGAGGGCGCTTGTCTCAGCGGATTAGATCTTGGAGACCTTGACGGCCTTGGGACCCTTCTCACCTTCTTCGATCTCGAACTCGAGCTTGTCGCCCTGGCGGAGATCGTCGAACTTCACATTCATAAGCTCATTGGAGTGGAAGAAGAGATCCTTCTCGCGTCCTTCGATCTTGATGAATCCGAAGCCCTTGTCGGTGAGTCCAGCGATGATGCCTGTTTGCATGTGTCTGTACTACGTTTGCACCTGATAACAATCAAGTGCAGGAGGCCGAGAGATGAAATTCGACGAAATTCGTCAATTCAGCACTGCGATTGATTCCAGGATAATATCATAGGTCCCTTAAAAAGTCAATCGCCGTAAGGCCTATCCTGTAGCTGCGCCCTTGATTAGAAGGGCGGATGTGTTCATACTTATGAACGGGCCAGCACTTTCCGCAGGTCGTCATAACGGGGCATCCCGATGGGACCCAGAACGAAAATCTTCGTCATCTTCGCACCCCTGGTGCTCGTCACCCTCATCTTCATCGCTGCCAACACCCTCGGCGGCTGAAGACAAGCACAGGAGCGACCTCTGACCACCACCTAGGAACGGCTCTCGCCTCGCGGAGCCGTTTTCTTAATCCCCCTTGAAAGCGCCTGGCGGAAGCGTATTATGAAGAGAAGCAGGGCATTTTGGGCGGCCCGCATTAGAAAGGTGCGCTAACTACCTATATTTTCTATGGCAAAGATTCTCGGAATCGATCTTGGAACGACCAACTCCGCCATGGCCATCATGGAAGGCGGCGAACCGCGCGTTCTTGAAAACGCGGAAGGACAGCGCACGACTCCGTCGGTCGTCGCTATCGCCAAGAACGGCGAACGCCTCGTCGGCACGCTCGCGAAGCGCCAGGCGGTCACGAACCCCAAGAACACCATTTACGGCATCAAGCGCTTCATGGGCCACCGCTTCGAAGATGCGGCGGTGCAGGGCGATAAAGGCATAGTCCCGTACGAGATTAAGGCAGGGCCTGACGGCGGCGTGCAGGTGCACCTCGGCGATAAGGATTACCGCCCTGAGGAAGTCTCCGCGATGATCCTTGGAAAGCTGAAGGCGGACGCGGAAGCCAAGCTTGGCGAGAAGATTACGGAGGCGGTCATCACCGTGCCGGCATACTTCGACGACGCGCAGCGCGCAGCGACGAAGGCCGCTGGCCAGGTCGCGGGCCTCGATGTGAAGCGCATCATCAACGAGCCAACGGCGGCCGCGCTCGCATACGGCTTCAATAAGAAGAAGGACGAAAAGATAGTGGTGTACGACTTCGGCGGCGGCACCTTCGACGTATCGGTCTTGGAAGTGGGCGATGACGTCATCGAGGTGAAAAGCACCGACGGCGACAGCCACATGGGCGGCCGAGATATCGACCAGAAGATAGTCCGCTACCTCGCCGATGAGTTCAAGAAGCAGTCCGGCCTCGACATCACCAAGGATCCGCTGGCGCTCCAGCGTCTCGACGAAGGCGCCGAGAAGGCAAAGCATGAGCTTTCCACGGCTGCTGAGTCTGAAGTGAACATTCCGTTCATCACGGTGGGCTCTGACGGCACGCCGCAGCACCTTCTTGTGAAGCTTTCGCGCGCGACCTTGGAATCGCTCTCTGAGGAATTCATCACGCGCTCTATAGACATCACCAAGCGCGCCCTTGAAGCCTCCGGCCTTAAGGCGTCTGATATCAATGAGATAGTGATGGTGGGCGGCCAGACCCGCATGCCGAAAATCCAGGAGGAAGTGAAGAAGCTCTTCGGAAAAGAGCTCCATATGGGCGTGAACCCGGACGAAGTCGTCGCCATAGGCGCTGCCATCCAGGCCGGCATCCTCCAGGGCGATGTAAAGGACATCCTCCTCGTCGACGTCATTCCGCTCTCGCTTTCCATCGAGACCATGGGCGGCGTGGCGACCAAGCTCATTGAGCGCAATACCGCTATTCCTACCTCGCGCAGCCAGACTTTCTCGACCGCGTCTGATAATCAGACGTCAGTGGAAATCGTCGTCACGCAGGGCGAGCGCGCGATGTCCGCTGACAATAAGTCCTTGGGCCGTTTCAATCTCGACGGCATTCCGCCGGCGCCGCGCGGCATGCCGCAGGTGGAGGTTACGTTCGACGTTGACTCGAACGGCATCCTCACCGTGAAGGCGAAGGAGAAGACCTCCGGCAAAGAGCAGAGCATCCGCATCGAAGGCTCTACCGGTCTTTCAAAAGAAGACATCGACAAGATGAAAGCGGACGCGGAAGCGAACGCTGCGGAGGACGCAAAGCGCAAAGACTTGGTGGACACCAAGAACATCGCTGAGCAGATGGTGTACACCGCGGAGAAGGCGCTCAAAGACAATAGCGATAAGATAGCAGCAGACGTGAAAACCGACGTCGAGGCAAAGATTGCCGACCTCAAGAAGGCGCGCGAAGGCGAGGATGCTGGCGCCATTAAGTCGGCTTCCGAAGCGCTTTCGACCTCGATGCAGAAAATCGGTGAAGCGATGGCTTCCGCCCAGAAGTCCGAGACCCCTCCGGCAGGGGACACGCCGCCAGCAGCGGCCGCAACCGACGCTGAATTTACAGAGAAACCGAAGGAGGAGTAGTGCGAATGAAGAAAAACCGGGCCGCACATGCGGCCCGGTTTTTCTTTTTACCCGCCTAGGGTAGGATGGCTTTTCACGGCAACGAAAGGATTTGACGGTGCAGCGACTCAATCACCTGACTCTGCTCCAGGCCCTTAAAAAGCTGAAAGAAAGCACAAGTGGGCGCCTGAATGCGCTCGAGATGATACACGCTCAGCTTATCCTGGACTTTAACCGCGAGTTCCGCCCCCATCGGGATGATCTCATACGTCTCCTCACCATTGGAGTGCGCGACGGCCTCGTGAGCGCAGACGCTACCGGTCCGGTCACGCGCTACGCGATAACCCAATGGGGAATCGAATGGCTTGAACGAAACGGGAGTACGAAATGAGCACAACCTTGCCTCAAGGACGAATGCACACGCATTCGTCCTTTTTTTATTACACTTTTTATACCCGTTTGCGCCATACTTTTTATATCGGTATAGTGATTCTTACCTATGGCAAAGAACTATTACGACATTCTCGGCGTCGACAAGAAAGCAACGCAGGACGACATCAAGAAAGCGTTCCGCAAGCTCGCACAGAAGCATCACCCGGACAAGGGCGGCGATGAAGCTTTCTTCAAGGAGATTACTGAGGCATACAGCACCTTGGCGGACGCGAAGCGCCGCCGCGAATACGACTCCTACGGTCAGACCTTCCCAGGAGGCGCTCCGGGGGGCAATCCGTTCGGCGGCGCAGGTGGCTTCGACTTCTCTGGGTTCCAGAACGGCCAGGGCGGCGTGGAGTTCGATATCTCCGACCTCTTCGGGGAATTCGGCGACATCTTCGGCGGAGCGCGCGGAGGACGACGCGTAAGGCGCGGCCGCGACATCTCGGTGGATGTCGAGATTTCCTTCAAAGATTCCATACTCGGCGTGAAGCGCTCCATGCTCATCACCAAAATTGGCACCTGCGACACCTGCGAAGGCTCAGGAGCGGCGCCCGGCGCCGAAATGGAAACGTGCACGACCTGCAACGGTGCGGGCAAAGTGCATGAGACGCGCAATTCGCCCTTGGGCGCATTCACCAGCGTACGCAGCTGCGCCAATTGCGACGGAACCGGCAAAGTGCCGAAGGAGAAGTGCAAGACGTGTTCCGGCCACGGCATTCTCCGCAAAGAAGAGGAAGTAAAGCTCGATATCCCGAAGGGAATCGACAACGGCGAGATGATTCGCATGCCGGGCCGCGGGGAAGCGGTCAAAGGCGGCGTCGCCGGCGATCTGTACATAAAAGTGCACGTAAAGCCTCACAACACGTTCCGCAAGGAAGGCGCAAACCTCGTGATGCAACTTCCGGTGAAGCTCACCGATGCGCTCCTCGGCACTACCGTGTCCGTGACGACTATCGACGACAAGACGCTCGAGGTGAAAGTCCCAGCTATGGCAAAGACTGAAGAGACGCTGCGGCTGCGCGGCAAGGGCGTGCATTTTGAGGGCGGAGCCGGAGACCTGCTTATCCACGTCACCACGACGATGCCGAAAAAGATTTCCGGCAAGGCAAAGAAGGCCATCGAAGAACTCAAGTCCGAAGGACTCTAGCAGACAGCTGCCTCTAAAGAGACGGCCGAGCGTACGTCAACGCGATGGGAGAGCCCCGTAGCAGCAATAACAGAATTGTATCACTTGATACAGTTCTGTTATCTACGATATGTTGCGCAGCCTCATAAAATCCGAGCGCAACCATACGCTACAATAAGACCATGCCTGAAGGACTGGATTCTGCTGCGCTTGAGATAAGCGGCCTTGCGACCTCGGCTGCCGCGAGCGCCTGGGTGTGGGGCGGAAACTTCCTTATCCTCATCGTCCTCACGATAGTCATTCTTTTCTTCGCGATGCATCAGGGGGCGTCCGGCCTCATATCGCTGAACCTCGCCGTGTACGCCGGCTACGCCCTCTACACCGTGTTCCCGTATAGGGAGTCCTTAATCGGCATCGGCGACACGCCGATGGTGCAAGCCATCCTTTCTATCGGCCTCTACGTCGCGCTCATGGCAGTGCCGTTCATGATTTCTCTGCGGCTCACCGCGCCCTCGTTCGGCCAATTATCCATATTTCAGAACCTCATACTATCGTTCGTCGCGGCCGGGTTCGCGCTTGCTCTGGCGTATCACGTCTTCGACATCAGCAATATCTTCGCGTTCCCAGACCCGCTGAACAGCCTCTTTGCGCCGAAAGGGTACTTCTTCTACTGGTTCATCGCGCCCTTGCTCGGCCTCTATTTCCTCGCACGATAAGGCATTAGAATACTCATATGAAATTAGGATTTAGGAATCTGCTCATCATCATCGGCATCGCGCTCATCCTCGGCTCGTTCTACTTCGGGGATTGGTCCATCTGGCTCGGCGGCCCCATGATGTTCCTCGGCTTCATCTTCAAATACCTCGAACGCGGCTCGTAGGCGTATGCACAAATTCGCTTCACTCATACTCATCATCGCGGTACTCGTCCCGCTCGCCATCGCTATAGGTATTCTGTTCCGCAATGAGATGCATATCGAGAAAGACAAGACGGGCGGGTACGGCTTACCGGTATTGATCGGCTTTATTATCGTCTTCATCGTTATGCCGCTCATCGCCTACCTGACGTCCTAGGTTTGACATAAGCATTTTATTGTAGTTTTCTTATCTCACGGGTAACAGAAAAGGACAGTTTTTTGCAGCATATCGGTTCCCTTGGCGCAGCGGCGGCGGTAGCTGCCTTGAGCGCCACTCCAACGCTCGCAAGAGCCGCGGAACTCGAAATCGGAGCCACGTCGTCCTACGTGGATACGAGTACCTTCAACCAAAAATTCAGCGATGAGCCGGGGCTTGAAATCTCCGGCAGCGTCGAGCAGGGCATCTTCTTCGGAGAAGCCTACGGCCGCATCAGCTTCGAAGATCCGGGGCATACCTCGGGTAGCGAATTTGATATCGGCGCCGGAGTGAATGTCCCTGTCGGAGAAAAAGCGAACCTGCGCCTCTATGCAGGACGCTGGACCTACGGCGGCGACGAACCAACCGGCGACTGGGCCGTGCAAGCAGAGTTCGACCTCGATGGACTTTTCGTGTCGGTGACCGCTTTAGACGGCGTAAGCGACACAGAACTCTATCGGGCCGGATACGGCTTTGCATTTGCCGATGAGACCGTGAGCGTGACGCCGAGCGTCGTCTATGACGCCGCAAACGAGCGCACGAACCCGGGCCTCAGCCTGTCGTACCACCCGAACGATCACTGGCATGCCGATGTGAACGTGGTGCGCGACGAAGACGGCGGAGCGGCAGTCGCGTTCGGACTGTTCGCTTCATTCTGAAAACGACGTTTCGCTGAATCCTGAGGCCCCTACGCGAGTGGGGGCCTTTTGATTAATCGGTATCATTGACTTTTAGGTAAAAATGAGGTTTTATATATACCTCGGCACGCCGTGCCGAGGTTCGCATTTTCCCTAGAAAGGAGGCCGCGAATGGGTATTCCACGCCCCGTGCTTCTCCTGCTGTACGAAGTCTTTAATTTCTGGTACGACCACGTTCTGTATCCTGCCGGGGAAGCCTGGTTTGGACGAGACACCGGTCTCCACGGAATCGGCATCGGATGGGCTGTCATGGCTTCCGGCGCTGTACTCACGTGCGGGCTCCTCTATGGAGCGTACAAGTACAAAGGTTTCGATCTAGTAGGCGTCGGCTACCTCGAGGAGTTGCCGGCGAAACCGACTAAAAATTGGTTGGAGCGACTGATTGCGCGACAAATCGCGCAAGCATACAAGTACCGGAGCGGCCCTCGAACGCTCGTCGCATTGGTGAAAACCGTGCAAACTTTCTTCACCTTGATTACGGTCGTGGATCCGTACTTGGTGAGCGTTTTCTACGAACGCGACCGCTACCGCAATACGCAGAAGTGCGACTGGCTGGTCTTCGGACTGGTGGTCGCAGCCGCGAACCTGTGGTGGGGGTTCCTCTCCGCTATCGTTGCGTTCTCGTTCCTCCTGATGGTTCAGGCGTGGGAAGTCCTCCCACTCTGGTTCATCGCCGTTGCTTTGGGGTTGGCATGCAGCATGCTTTATGCGCCGCCGAACCCATTCCTCGTTGAGAAGGTAGACGAGCCCGCTGCGACTGAGACGACGGACTACAGCGAGTTCTAGAAGACGTGCGGGGCGGACTTATCAGAGTCCGCCCCGTTTCGTATCTGGTTGTTCGCTATAATGCCTGCATGCGGCATTTTCTGAAGAAGCACCACGCCCGGATAAAAGAGATCGGATTCGGGCTGTTTTTATACGAGAGCTTCAATTTCGTGTATGACTGGCTGTTTTATCCGTTCGCGCTCGTCACGTGGGGCTTGGTGAACGGCGGCGCAATACTGGTCGCCGGATCCCTTATACAGTGCGGATTCCTGTTCTGGCTCTATGACCGCATGCGCGTTGACTGGCTCGGCGCGCACGCGCTCCGCGAACTTGAAGCCAAGGAAAAGAAGACGCGTCTTGAGCACGCCCTGGTATGGATAGGAAGGAAGAAGGAGACGTGGTGGGAGAAGGCCCTCAGTCCGCTCGTGTTCATCGCGCTTACGCTGCCGATAGACCCCCTTATCGTCGCCGTTCATTTCCGCAAGCGCCATTTCGGAGGACTCACCCTGCATGACTGGTTCATCCTCCTTGCGGCAGTCGTCGTCGCGAACGCGTGGTGGCTCTTCAAGATAGGCATCTTGGTGCAGTTCTTCAAAATCATAGGGGAGCAATTCATCGCGGTGTTCTCCTGATATCTGGGCAAGATACGGTATACTGCTAGCACTGCTTCAATGAACGCGTCTGACAAAGGGGTCTTGATAGCGATAGTGTTGATGGTTGCTTTTTCCATCGCTGGCGCAGCGTGGTTTTTTCTCCATGAAAAATCATACGCCTTCGTCGTGGAGGCTGCATGCGACCCAGCCACCGAAACTTGCTTTACGCGGGATTGCGAGAGCGCTGATGCCGAGTGCCCGGTGAACGGCCTCGAGAATTACAAGGTGTTCCGGGTGAATGCCGCCGATTACGCGCGATGCGCCGACGGCACCTGCGCCGCCGAGTGTACGAGCGGCACGATACTCTGCAAGGAAATATCATGCGGGGAGGGAGAGGAGGATTCATGCGCTCTTCCCCCCGAAAAAGCGGCTGAATAATACCGTTCAACCGCTTATGAACGCCCCATCCGAAGACGTCGAGTCACGAATACGAGACATAGTCGAAGACCGGGAGCGATTCACCGATTTGATATACACGCCGCTCTCAACCGCGCTTGAGGAGCTTAATCGCCGCCGAAACGACAAAGCGCTCATGAAGAAGGTGCGCGACTACGTGCATTCCATTCCAGCGCCCATGCGCAAGGAGCCGCGCGTCGTCCTCGCGCGCCATGTCGTGACGCCCAACTACGAAGTCCTCCGGTTCATGGGAGTTCCGGACACGCTCGACATCAAGCCGCTCTTCTTCGAATACCACAAGGACAAGATGATCTTCAAGAACCCGTGGAAGTACCATCTGGCGCGCATGAGCTTCCATCAGGGCCAGGGGAAGCGGGGCGGGGCGAAGACTGAGCGCGAGAACATCATTGATTTCGACACCTATCACGGAAAGCCTATTTCCAAAGTAAAGACGCTCTGGAACGAATCGCTCGTGCGCTTTCATCACAAGCTGTTCCTCGACCGATTCCCGAAGACCAAGGACGCTTTTTATGACGGATCGGCATGGTATGGAAAGAACGGCAAGAAGCCGAGCCTATACTACAAGAACTTCCTCGCGCTCTTTTTGGGCCATGGCATCCTCTTCGAGAACTTCATGCTCGATCAGAAAGAGCTTTCCTTCACGAAGGAGGTCTTCCTTCCCGCCTTCATCGAGGTATCCGAGCATTTCGGGCTTAAGCCGCTCATCGTCGCCCTTGAGCCCACGCATATCGAGGAAGATGATTTTTGGATATCACACCCGCATTTCTTGAAGCCGACGGTGGTGCAGAAGCTGCCTTCGAAAAAAACGCGCAGCGGATTTCTCCACCGTGTTAAACTCTTCTTAACCGTATGAACAGCTGCACCGAAGGACTCGCCGGCGGACTCCAGGACATCGTTCTCTACTCCCATTTCGTCTCTGCCGCGCTTACGCTGCTCTTGGTGACGTTCACGCTCATCAAGACTCGCTTCTCCAAGCTTGCGCTCATCTTCTTCTCTTTCGGACTGCTCGTTTCGTTCTGGCTCATAGCGGACCTTATCGCCTGGGGCACGGTGCCCAATTACTACCTAACGTATTTCTTCTGGTCGCTTGCCGACTTCATGAATATCGCGTTCTTCGTGCTCG
>CAYWQN010000005.1:0-38905 GCA_964460875.1 uncultured Candidatus Saccharibacteria bacterium
TCTGACCGGAGCCAAGCGTGGTGAGGGTGCCGGGGAGACCATTGTTGATGGTGGCGCGTGTTGTTGAGATGCCGTACACGCCGGCTGCACCATTTGATACGAGGAGCTGGCTTGAGGTGAGTGCTGAGGTGGTGGCAAGTCCGTAGTACGTTGCAGTGATTGGAGAAGAACCGAAGACAACCGGAGTTGCTGAGGTAGTGAATGGACCGCTGATGGTGAGGGTCGTGGTGGCTGCACCTGCCCCACCCGCGACATAGTCGGTACCCGGGGTAGCGATAGAGAGTGCACCGGTGCCACCTGAGGTCTTGATGAGACCGTTAGACGTGAGGTTTGAAAGTGTGGAGATGTTCTGAGACGTGTTCACGTTGAAGGCGTTTCCGGAGTACGTGAGGCCGGTGCCAGCGGTAGTGGTAGCGGCGGAATAGACGCGACCATTGCTGTCTGCAGCGAGACCGCCGGTGGTAGCTGAGGTGATGTGGAGGTTGGTGGTGGTGGCGTTCGTTGAAGACGCGTTCGTCGCAAAGAGCGATGAGAAGTTGTTGTATGCACTCCAGAAGTTCTGGGTGGTGGTACCAAAGGCAAGTGAGATGGAGTTCACGGAGCGGACGATTGGATAAACGAAGGAGAGGGGGGATTCATAGTCAGTGCCGGCAACTGCGGCAGAGACGACGCCTGCGGTTGCCTTCAAGACGCCAGAGAGTGAGCCGATGGAGAGGTTGCCGAAGAACGCGTTCGTAGATGACGCATAGCCAGAAGAGAATGCGGTGGAGGAAGCGTATGGTGCGGTGACGTTTCCAGGGAAGACATAGTTCCCTGCACCAAACGTGCCGCCCGTCGTCGTGATGACACCCGTACCTGAGTTGTATGAGATGACGGAAGCGCCGGAGAGTGAGGTTGAGGAGATCTTGTTGTTGAACGTGTTGAAGTCAGTTGAAGAGAGATAGCCGTTAGCACCGGTACCTGACTGCGTGATGGTTACGTTCCCTGCTGAGAAGACGAGTGGTGCTGAGAAGGTCGTGGTGGCAACCCACTGTGGTACCCCGTTGTTCCAGGTGAGGACCTGGCCACCGGTGCCGGTGCCGAAGAGCGTTGAGGTGGCAATGGCAGTTACGTTACCGGTAGCGCCGGTAGCATTACCAAGAATAGTGTTCGCAGCAATCTGCGCGATCTTGGTGAGCGCAACACCGTTGTTTGCAAGACCGAGCGTGGAGTTAGAACCACCAATCAATGCGCCGATAGTACCGGTGGTCGTGAATTCAGCCGACGGCGTAAACGTGGTGGTCGCAACTGATGAGAGCGCATTCGTGCCGTTTCCATAGAGGAGCTGGCCGGAAGTGAAGGTTCCAACGCCAGTGCCGCCGCCTGCGACGTTCAGAATACCGGACTGGCTTGGCGTAATGGTGAGCGTATTACCGCTTCCGACGACAGTGATTCGCGACGTGATGCCGTTATTAGTTGCTGTCGAGGAAGCAATGATGACGTCTCCGATGAGGCTCTGACCGACTGGTCCTATTGAAGAGACGCCATTATTGATGGAGGAGGTGGCGACCCAGGTCGGTATACCGTTCAGCCACGCGAGCACAAACCCGCCTGTTCCTTGTGTCGTCGTTGCGAGCGCACCCGTACCATTGCCATACGGAATAGCGCCCGCCTGGATATTGCCCCAGCCGGTGCCGCCGTTAGGAACCGTGAGCGCATTCGTGAGCGTCAGCCCGCCGAACGTGGGGGTGGAAGCTGTCGTAAGGTTCTGACCAGTATTGAAGGCAAGCTGCGTGTCACCGATAGAGTCGGCGGTAATGGAGAGCGTCGACGGCGAGGAACCGAAGATGACGACGGGCTGGGAAAGAGTGATCTGAGAATTACCTGAGAGCGTAGTCGTAGCTGCGCCTGCGCCCCCGGCGATGTAATCAGTGCCCGCAACGGCCGGAATAATAGAACCGTTCGCATTGGTTTTTAGGAGTGCGGACGGAATGCCTGAGATAGCGAACGCGGTTGTGGTCGCGCCGTTCTGGCCGATTGAAAAGACAGTAGAAGAAGCGTTGGTTACCGCTTCGAACAAGGAGCCAGTTCCCCATGCGGTGAGCTTGCTGTATGCGGTGGTAGTACCGACACTCACATTGCCGCCTTCAGGATTTATGGCCAAGTGTCGACTCAAAGCATTGTTATCGTATCGGCGTGTTTGAAGAATCAGATAATTAGTAGCGGTCGCGCCTTCAATACCGAGATACGCATCCGTAGCGCCTCCTGTCGGCATGAACTTGATGGAGCCGCCAAATACTTCCAACTTAGCGCCTGGGCTTGCAGTACCAACTCCTACCCGGCCCGATGAATAATCAGCGACAAGCGTATTAGTATCGACTATGAGGCCACCCATTAGAGTACTTGTGGCTGCCGTTCCGGTCGCGACGAAGTACGGAGCACTTATAGAGCGCCATGCTTCAATACCGCCAGCAACCGTTGATGTACCTGTACCATTCACCGCAATATTCTGTGTAGTCGTCGGCGCGAGCGCGGACTGACCGAAAATGTTGGTGGTTACGAACCAGTCCTTGACCAAAGCAAGCGAAGAGGACGAAACTTTATTGTTGAACGTATTGAAATCCGTCTGTGAGAGATAGCCAGATGCGCCTGTGCCTGACTGCGTGATGGAAAGGGTGATTGGAGAAGAACCGAATACAACTGGGTTTGCGGAGAGCGAGAGGACGCCGGAGGTTGAAAGTGTAGTGGTGGCCGCTCCTGCGCCGCCGGCGATGTAGTCGGTGCCGGGGGTTGCGATAGAGAGTGCACCCGTACCACCTGAGGTCTTAATGAGACCGTTTGAGGTGAGGTTCGAAAGCGTCGCGATGTTCTGAGAGGTGTTCACGCTGAACGCGTTCCCGGAATACGTGAGGCCAGTGCCTGCTGTGGTGGTGGCGGCCGAGTACACACGACCGCTCGCGTCAGTTGCGAGTCCACCGTTAGACGCACTCGTGATGTGGAGGTTCGTCGTAGTTGCATTCGTCGAAGAAGCGTTTGTCGCAAAGAGTGAAGAGAAGTTGTTGTATGCGCTCCAGAAGTTCTGCGTCGTAGTCCCGAACGCGAGTGAGATGCTGTTAACCGAGCGGACGATTGGGTACACGAAGGAGAGAGGATTTTCATAATCGACACCCGCCGTTGCAGCAGACACGAGTCCGGCAGTTGCCTTCAACACGCCTGAGAGGTTGCCGATAGAAAGTGTTCCGAAGAACGCGTTGGTCGACGAAGCATAGGCCGATGAGAACGCCGTTGACGATGCGTACGGCGCAGTGACCGAGCCTGGGAAGACGTAGCTCCCGGCGCCGAAGGTGCCACCGGCCGTAGTGATGACGCCCGTGCCGGAGTTGTATGAGATGACGGAGGCGCCGGAGAGCGAGGTAGAAGAGATTTTGTTGTTAAAGGTGTTGAAGTCAGTTGAGGAGAGGTAGCCGGAAGCGCCGGTGGTGGCCTGGGTGATAGCAAGCGTGTTCCCTGAGAACGTGAGTGGAGCGGATACCGTAGCGCTCGTGATAGCGCCAGTGCCGTTTCCGGTGAGGATGCCACCGAGCGGCGTCGAGGAGCCGGTACCGCCACCGCCAACACCGAGAACTCCAGCAAGTGTATTGGCAAAGGTGATGGTGTTCCCCGTTGCGGTGATGGTCGTCGAGGCGGTGAGTCCGTTAAAGGCAGTCGATGAGGTCGCAAGCGTAATAGCAGGACCGGTCTGTAAGAAGCCTGCAGGGCCAATGGAAGAAAGGCCGTTGCTTATGGAGGAGGTCGCCGTCCATGTCGGTATGCCGTTCAACCACGCAAGAACGAATCCGCCGGTGCCCTGCGTCGTCGTTGCAAGCGCACCGGTGCCATTGCCATACGGAATCGCACCGGCTTGGATAGCGCCCCATCCACTGCCGCCATTGGATACCGGAACGATACCGAGACTAAGCGTAATCGGAGAAGAACCGAAGACGACCGGGTTCGCGCTGAACGAAAGAGCACCCGAAGTCGACAGCGTCGTGGTCGCCGCTCCCGCACCTCCCGCAACGTAATCAGTACCTGGTGTTGCGATAGAAAGCGCACCGGTGCCGCCCGAGGTCTTAATGAGCCCGTTGCTCGTAAGGTTGGAGAGTGTCGAGATGTTCTGCGAGGTGTTTACGTTAAACGCATTGCCGGAGTACGTGAGCCCCGTTCCTGCAGTGGTGGTCGCGGCGGAGTACACACGACCATTAACGTCAGAGGCGAGGCCGCCGTTAGAGGCGCTTGTGATGTGGAGATTCGTGGTGGTAGCGTTCGTCGAGCTAGCATTAGTCGCAAAAAGGCCGGTAAACGTGTTCTGAGCGCCCCAGGTATTTGCCGTCGTCGTGCCGAAGGCGAGCGAGATGGAATCAACGGTGCGTACGAGCGGATATATAAAGGAGAGTGGGTTCTCGAAGTCGACGCCTGCCGTTGCTGCAGAGACGACACCTGATGCTGCCTTCAAGACGCCGGTAAGGCTTCCGATGGTGAGGTTGCCGACGGTCGCCGTGCCGGTTGCTGTTATGTTCGCAGCAGAAAGATTTCCAGATAGGAGTGCATTTCCCTGCACCGCTAGCTTGAAGAGGCTCGACGCAGACGTCGTCGCAATGCCGATAGTGTTCGAGAAGTAGGAGCGGCCGGCGACTTCAAGAATACTATTAAGAGTTGAAGTAGCAGATGCACCAACGATGATGACGTCGGATGTGTCGGACGGATAGATAGCGAGACTATCAGTCGTGGTCGACCACGCGCCTGCCCCACCACCACCACCGGTAGTGATGTCCGGCTGCCAGGATGGTACGCCGCCCACGAGTTTCAGCACGAGTCCGTTCGTTGAGACGGGAAGACGTGCAAGCGACGACGCCGAATCGGCGTAGAGGATATCGCCGGTCGCGTAGCTCGACTGGCCGGTACCGCCGCCTACAGCCGTAAGCGTTCCGGACAACGACGGCGCGAAGGTGAACGTACCGCCCGTATTAGTTATAGCGAGTGATGACGTGAGCCCGTTCGTAGTGTTCGAGGATGTGGCGAACGTGAGCGCCCCGGTTTGTGCGGTTCCGAATGACTGCTGCGCGGACAGAACGCCGGTGTTGCTTATAGTGACTGCGCCGGTTGCGCCCGAGACATTGATGCCCGAACCCGCGACGTTCGACGTCACGCCCGTGTTGGTTATGACGCCGGTGCCGGAAACGTAGCTGATGCCCGTGCCGCCCGAGAGCGACGTCGAGCTCACTTTGTTGTTGAACACGTTCCAATCAGACGCGGTGAGCACGCCGCGCGCCGTCGCCGATGCGCTCGGGAGGTTGAAGGTGATCGCGTTCCCTGCTGCAGTGATCGTGAAGTCAGTGCCTGCGGTGGACGTTGCGAGCGTGATGGAGGCGCCCGTCTGACCCTGGCCGGCAGGACCGATAGAAGTGATGGCAGAGGTGAGATAGTCGACGCCTGCGGTTGCGACGGAGACGACGCCGGACGTTGCTTTCAGTATTCCGTTCAAGGCGCCGAGCGTGAAGTTTCCGGCGAAAAGGTTGGTGGAGGAGGCGTATGGTGCGCTGAACGCAGTCGACGACGCATACGGCGCAGTCACCTTGTTCGGGAAGATATAGTCGCCAGAACCGAACGTGCCGCCCGTCGTCGTGAAGACGCCGGTGCCGGAGTTGTATGAGATGACGGAAGCACCAGAGAGTGAGGTGGAAGAGACCTTGTTGTTAAACGTATTGAAGTCAGTGGAGGAAAGATACCCGTTAGCGCCGGTGCCCGACTGGGTGATGGTGAGGTTGCCTGCGCTGAACACAAGCGGCGCAGAGTACGTCGTCGTCGCCACCCACTGCGGCACCCCGTTGTTCCAGGTGAGGACTTGGCCGCCGGAGCCTGTGCCAAACAGCGTGCTGGTGGCAATCGCCGCTACGTTCCCGGTAGCACCAGTGCTGTTGCCAAGAATGGTGTTTGCGGCAATTTGCGCGAGCTTCCCGAGCGCGACGCCGTTGGTTGCCAGACCGAGCGTTGAATTCGCGCCGCCAATAAACGCACCGATGGTGCCCGTGGTCGTGAATTCAGCCGACGGCGTAAACGTGGTGGTCGCAACTGATGAGAGCGCATTCGTGCCGTTTCCATAGAGGAGCTGGCCGGAAGTGAAGGTTCCAACGCCAGTGCCGCCGCCTGCAACCCCGAGCGTACCCGCGAGCGTGTTCGCGAACGTAATAGTGTTCCCGGAGGCTGTGATGGTCGTCGACGCGGTGAGGCCGTTGAACGCCGTAGAGCTCGTCGCAAACGTAATCGCAGGACCCGACTGCAGCGAGCCTGCGGGACCTATGGAGGAAAGACCATTGCTGATAGACGACGTCGAGGTCCAGGTCGGAACGCCGTTCAACCATGCGAGCACGAAGCCGCCGGTGCCTTGCGTAGTGGTCGCGAGCGCGCCCGTGCCATTGCCGTACGGAATGGCGCCTGCTTGTATGGCCCCCCAGCCAGTGCCGCCGCGCGCGACCGAGAGCTGCCCGGTCCAGCCGAGCGTAAGGTTCTGCGCAGAGATGGACCCAGTAATGTTCGTGTCGTTAGTGACGCCCTGCACAACGCTCGCGTTCAAGCGTCCTGCGGCCAAGGTGCCCGTCCACGTGGGCGCAAAGGTGAATGCGCTGCCGGTGTTTGTGATGGAAAGTCCGATATTAGTGTCGGACGATGTCGCGAACGTTATTACTCCCGTCTGCGCTGCACCGCCGCCCGTTTGCTGGACGCTCGTTACGCCCGAGTTGGATATGACGCCCGTGCCGGAGTTGTAGGAGATGCCCGTGCCGCCCGAGAGGCTCGTGGAGGAAATTTTATTATTGAACAGATTCCAGTCGGCGATGGAAAGCAGGCCGCGAGCGATTGAAGAAGCGGTCGGAATATTGAACGTGAGCGTATTGCCGGCGCCGGTGATAGTGAAGTCAGAACCGGTCGTCGACGTCGCGAACGTTATGGTCGAACCGTTCTGCGTCTGTCCTGCAGGACCTATCGCATTGATGCTGCCTGACCCGCTGCCGCAATCGCTTCCCGTACCGGTGACGTTTCCGTTTGCATCGACGTGGAGGCACTGCGTTGAGCCGGTGATGTTCGCGACCGTGAGGCTGCCGACGCGCGCATTACCCGTCGTGGTCGCATTTCCGGAGATGGTGAGGCCCCCTGCAGCCTGGCCGTTGCCGATAGTCGAAGATGCCGAGAAGATGGCGCCCGACGTCGTCGCGAAGACGCCTGCGGACGGATGCGTGAACGCGTCATAGGAAAGGAGCCCAGTATTCGAAATGGTGAATCCCGGATACGAGCCTGAAACGGAGATGCCCGATCCCGCCGTGAGCGTGACCGTCTGATCGGGCGCCGTGTTCGTAATGACTCCTGAAGAACTGTTGTAGGAGATGCCCGTGCCGCCCGAGAGCGAGGTCGAAGAAATCTTATTAGTAAAAGTAATGAAGTCGGTCGACGAGAGGTAGCCGCTGGCTCCCGTCGTTGCCTGCTGGATGGTGAATACGCCGGTTGATTGGTTGTAGGCGAGCGGCGTAGTCGCAGAGAGCGACGTCGAGCTCACTTTGTTGTTGAACACGTTCCAATCAGACGCGGTGAGCACGCCGCGCGCCGTCGCCGATGCGCTCGGGAGGTTGAAGGTGATCGCGTTCCCTGCTGCAGTGATCGTGAAGTCAGTGCCTGCGGTGGACGTTGCGAGCGTGATGGAGGCGCCCGTCTGACCCTGGCCGGCAGGACCGATAGAAGTGATGGCAGAGGTGAGATAGTCGACGCCTGCGGTTGCGACGGAGACGACGCCGGACGTTGCTTTCAGTATTCCGTTCAAGGCGCCGAGCGTGAAGTTTCCGGCGAAAAGGTTGGTGGAGGAGGCGTAGGCGGAAGAGAGGCCGGTCGAGGACGCGTAGTTTGCGGTTATGCGGCCTGAGACGTTATCGAAGGTGAGCGATGCGCTTCCGGCGAAGGCTCCGGCGTTATTGAACTGCACTTGTCCAGAAGAGCCCCCCGGAGTGCCGCCGCTTCCGCTTATGCCCAAGGATGAGGTCGAGACGAGCGCGTAGCCGCCGGCACCGTCTCCCACAAGAAGCTGGCCGTAGAGCGGCGCGGTAGTAGTGCCCGTGCCGCCGCCTGCGACTCCGAGCCTACCGGCGAGCGTGTTCGCGAACGTAATAGTGTTCCCGGAGGCTGTGATGGTCGTCGACGCGGTGAGGCCGTTGAACGCCGTAGAGCTCGTCGCAAACGTAATCGCAGGACCCGACTGCAGCGAGCCTGCGGGACCGATAGACGTCACTGCGGAAGTCAGGAACCCTGCGTCGTTCGTGAAGTCCGCGAGCGTCACCGATCCGAAGTTTATCTGCGCATCGGAGACGGTGGAGGAATCAAGGGAGCAGCTCGTGCCGTTGCAGGTGAATGCGCCGAAGTCCGCAGCCTGCAGCATCGACGGCGTGACGTCGTCCACAGCGAGCGCGCCGGAAGACGCCGTGAGGCCGGCGCCGGTAAGGTCGGAGAAGCGATCGCTGCCGAGCGCGAACGAATTCATGACCGCGAGATTCGTGGAGGTTGCGTTCGTGGTCGTCGAGTCAGTCGCGACGAGGTTCGTAAGCGTGGCGAGCGTCGCGCTCAAAGAATCGATGAACGCAGTGCCGGCGCGAAGGAGCGTCGTCGAAGCGTACGCGCTCGAGATTCCGGTGGTTGAAGCGTAGTTCACCGACAAGCGGCCTGCGGCGGCGTTGAAGGTGAACGCCGCGTCGCCGGCGAAGAGTCCGGCGCTATTAAACTGCACGGTGCCCAACGCGCCTCCCGGCGAGCCCGTGCCCGCGCCTATGCCCAAGGACGACGTCGCGACATTCGTCCATTCGCTGCCGTTCCAAAGGAAGAGGTCGCCCCATGACTTCGTCATCGTCGCGACGTCCGCAAGCTCTTCTAAAGAAGAGCCTGAAAGATCGGCAAGGCCGGTCGTGCCGCTTCCGGAATTGTCCGTGTGGCGGCCGATGTCGCGGCGCACGTTGTCGATGGCCTGCTGCACGTACTCGATGGAAACGCCTCCCGTGCCGCTGTAGATATAGCTGACCGGGTTGTTGGTGATGAAGTTAGATATATAGGTATTGGTCGGATGCGATTCTATGACCGTGGTTACCCCCGAGATCGACGGGTACGATTCAGCCGGCGCGAACGCGACCGTCGGCGAGAAGATGGCCGCCAAGGTCGCGCTCGTGCGGGCGAAGAAGCCGTTAACGGTCTCGTATGTAAAGAGCGCGAGCGAGCGCGCCGGTGCGAAGAAATCTACGGATGCGGCCGCGGCCGCGAGGCCCTGGCGCGAGGACGGCGCAGCAATTCTCGTATCGAATAGTGATGCGAGCGCGCCGCGCGCGCCCGTGAGCGAATCGGCCGGAGCAGTAAGCACGGCAATAGCCGTATCAGCCGCCGCGTTCGTGCCCGTGCCGATTGAAAGCTCTGCTCGCGTTACGCGCATCGCAATATCCTGCGAAGAGCCCACCCACGCATACGTCGCGTGGTCGTAGCGCTGCGCAATCTGCGTCGGAAGATTCTGCGCGAACGCGAACGCTTCGGTTCCTGCGTTATAGAACCCGCTGATGAGCCGCGGCGGGACTTCCTGGCTTGCAAGCGCAAATCCGGTCGCTGCACGCTCATGAGCGCCGAGAAGAGCGTCTGACGCATCGATGAGCGTTCTCCCGAACGCTACCTGTCCCCGCACCATGCCCGCGGCAAAGCCGTTTGAGGAGGTCGTTTCGAATCCATCCCCCGCGCCATCCATAAACGCTATCGCTTCATCGGTTGCTATCCCTTCGCCAGCGGTCTGAATCGTACCTTTATATACTGCGAGGCTGCGCTCGACCCCTGCCAGGAACGCTCCGCCGAATTTTTCCTCGCCAATGCGAAAAGCCGCAAGCTGCACTGCACCTTGTTTGAGTGCTGATGCAATAGCTTGAGTTCCGATATCGCTAGTATTTTCAAGGGTTTCTACGGCAACGCGTGCTCCGCGCTCAACAAACTTTGCTTCTGATCCGTAGAGGCCGACAGTGATTACAAGGAACGCAACGAGCGTTGCCACCATCTTTTCCTGCAGCTCCTTTGGAGAAAAGTATGGACTTGGAATTGAGACTGGAGCGGGAGCGGGAGGCACCACCGCACGCACTACTGCAGGTGTAGTAGGAACCACTACAGGAGCTGATATAGGCGTCTTAGCAGCCTGCACGGCCTTGTATTCTTCTTCGCGTGAATGCGCGAGCTCTTCAGCGTTTTTCTTTTTTTGCAGTTCCTGCTCTTCAACAAATCTCAAAATTGAAGAGCGATCAATAACCCATGATCGTCCAACACGACTTCCAGAAATTTTTCCTTCGCGACAAAGGCGTCCGAGATAGTCCGAGTGATACCCGGAAAGCTCCGATGCTTCGCGAGTCGTGATTAAGTTTTTATCGAGGAGAGAGTCCATGTCGGATATCCGAAGTAACTATATTTTACGTCGTGTAATTCATTCTTCCCTAATAATTCGTGGGGATAAGAAATTATTTTTTTTAAAATATATAAAAAAATTTCGCATGCCGAAGTTTCTTTACACGCAGCAAGATAAAATCAGCTGACTATGACACTCAAAGGCCGTGTGCTGTACGCTACAAAGCCTATAAAAGAGCTTTTGCGCGCTGTGCAGCGGCGCAGTGGAGATCGAGAGCAAGGGATGCAACAAAACAAAGATACGGGAGAAAGCGTTTCGAAAATCTATCCGAAATAACTAACAAATAGGCCGTATATTTCAATCACCTATCAAACGGGTTCACGCCAATTCTCGCTCGCTTTCCTAGACGGTACGCACTATTCTCGCGTAGAGGATCAAATCGGCTTTTTGCCATAAATATTATTTCTATTACGTGCGCAAAACACTACGAGACGATCATTTTGATTCGTTTTTACCTTTCCGTAGTATAAAAAGCGTAGCGAGAATAGAAAAACTGCTTCCAACTACGTTAATTGCTCGTTTTTGATATATAAAATTTTTTACGAGCATGAAAAGTCTAGCTTCTTACGAAAAATTTCTAGCGTGTATAGAAAATACCTCTTTGAGAGGTATTTTTACTAACTTGTTTCACCGAGACGAGAAATGCACTATATAAGCTATTTATTTACTACTGTTGACCCCTGAAAGAACTGCAGTATCGGCGTCTCGGCTATACTTCCGACATGCAGATTTTCAATAATGCCGGTAGCGACGAGCATAACGCTTACTGAGAAAACAATGAGAGCGCCGAGGAGGGATTTAACTACAAGCGGGCTTATAGAGGCTTTTCGACGCCTTTTCTGCCCTGCTTCTTCCTTACGGGAACTTTCGTAGTGGCGCACCGCTATAGGCTCTGCAGCTTCGTTTCGCTCACGTTTAGGTGCAATATCGCTCACTATCATGCGTACTGGCACCGCTTCGGGCGTTTGTACGGCGCTATAGGCCTCTACAGGAGACGGTGCTGGTTCATGCTGCTCCTCTGACACCGCTTCAGGCTTTTCTTCTACTCTCGTATCTTTGCGCGTTGCAAACCACTCCTGCCATGCTGACTGCATCTCCGAGAGATTCTTCGGCGCGTCAGAAGCTGTCTCTGCGGCGGTAGTAGGCTCTTCGATCGCTGGAATGGGCTCAAATGGTTCAGAGGTGTAGGAAGGGGACTCCCATACCTTTTCAAGCGGCGTTTCGTCGGCTGATTCGAGGATAGGGGACTCGACTGCGTCCTCGTTGAGGCCTTTTTTCTTTGCTTTCGATCGCTCATCGTTGAAGCGATGTTCGCGTATGGACGGTTCATATACATACCAGCTGCGGCCTACGAGCTTTGAGTCGACTCTGCCTTCGCGGCAGAGCTGGCCTATATAGTCTTTTGCGTAACCGCTCACTTTTGCCGCCCGTTTTGACGATATGTATAGCTTCCCTTCAATGGTGAGTTCATCCATGCCCACTAGTATATAGGTATCTTGTTTGAACGAGAAATGCCGTATCTACAGGTCTAGGGGGTGGGAGTTTCGCTTGCGGGCTCCTCGGGCGCCGGATCATTTTGCGGGACAGTAGTCGGCTCTGCCGCTGGCGGCGTTTCGTTTACAGGATCCGTATTCGGGTCCGTTTGCGGATCCTCTGCGGGCGGCTGCTCCCCTCCTTCGCCGCTTGGCGAGCTGGTTCCCTCGTCTCCAATGATGATTATTGAAGTACTGTGCCCAACGACGCGTTTAGCGCTAGTTGGAGCTTGAAGAGTCTTTTCGGCGTTAGCGTCCCAGGTAAGGAGCGGTTCCGGGTCCTTTATGGCAAGCGGGTTCTCGTCAGCCCCTATCGATTCATAGCCGGGAACGATTTCCTGCGTCGGACGGACCATTTTTCCAATGATTCCCGTATATACGGTCGCAACGACCTTTTCGGTAGAACCCTTTGATTTCTCTCGCTTTTGAGTCTCGTTAAGACGAGAAATCTCCTGAGAACGGACCTGAGAAAGCTCGCTCTCGGCATAAGTTTCCAAATCACCACCTCGAAGTAGGGCTTTGCTGATACGCAGTACGGATTGTCTCGTCGTCCCCTGCCAGACTGCATCTACCACGTCTATGGTCTTGAAGTCGTAGGTCAGGTAGAAATACTCATCGTCCTGGCGTATTTCGGTCACTTTCATTGAAAATGCGTAGGAATCGAGGTCTACCGCAAGCAGATAGCGGTTATCGACTGAAGCTACTTGGCTCTCCGCCTTATAGAAGGAGTCGCGCACTGCAGGGGTGGCGGCAAAGGTAGCGCTCGTGGAGAAGAATAGGAGTCCGAGCACGATGGGCACCGCGTTGTTGTACTTTATGAAATCAGCAGCGCTGCTCTTTTCCTTCGATTCCATGCAAAAAGTATACCATCGGCCGAAATCGAGCATCTAGTACGAACCCGTGGTGTAGTATACGAGCCATATGAAGTTCGGCGAAAAGATCACATGGCACACGCCGTTTCTTCGCGCTTCCCTGCTCGGCGCAGCACTTCTTGCAATTGCGCTTCTTGCGGTAAGCCGCATATGCGCCTTCGAACGAGACGATGACGCGGTACGCATACACACGGCCGAGACGACGCCTGGGTACGTGCTTGTCGCGCCTTATAGGGCTGAAGATAATTACGCAGGCGGGGGCGAAGTTCTGCTCTTGGATACCGGAGGCCACGCCGCGCATGCGTGGAAGACGAAGCACCCGGTGCTTGCGGCCGTACTGACGCCGAGCGGCACCCTATTCACCGCACAGACGCCGCCTATCGCCGCAGGCATGTATCCGAGCCAAGGCACTACCGGAATTCTCCAAGAGCTTGATTGGGACGGGAACGTTATCTGGGAGTATCAGGACTCCGCCATGACCCACGACTTCGATCTCTTGCCCGACGGCTCCGTTGCATACACGAGGTGGAATATCGAGTCTCCTGCGTTCGCCGCAAGCGTCGTGGGCGGCATGCATACGAGTACGTCGACCGTGTGGACGAACGAGCTCGTCGTCGTGGATCGCAACAAGGAAATCGTATGGACGTGGCGCGTTGCCGATCATGTAGACGCCTGGCGCTATCCGATGAGCTCGTTGGTGCCGCGCGCAGACTGGGCGCATATCAATTCGGTGCGGTACGTTGCGGCAAATCCTCTCTCCGGAACGCCCGCGTTCCTCGTAAGCTTCCGCGACATAAGCGAAGTTATGCTCATCGACAAAGCGACCGGCGCGATACTCTGGCAGTCGCCCTCGGGTGTTTTCTCCCTTCAGCATGATGCGACGATGCTTCCTGACGGAAACGTGCTGGCGTTCGATAACGGCCTCTTCCGGCCGGGCCCACCTGCCCTCTTGAGCGCCGTGCGTGAAATCGACCCTCGTACGAACTCTGTCGTATGGAAGTACGGCGGCGGCCGCTCGCAAAGCGACGCGGTGATGTTCGCCACAAGCGTCATGGGAGGCGCTGAACGGCTTCCGAGCGGCAACACCCTCATAACCGTGAGTACTGCCGGCCGTATTCTCGAAGTGACCCAAAGCGGTGCTATAGCGTGGGAATACCAGAATATGTTCCGCGACAAAGAAGGCGCAGCGCGGCTCGTGTTCAAGGCCCGCAAATACGACCCAGCCGAAACAAAGTGGGGCGCGCGGGTTTCTTCGCCGCTCCCCTTCCTGCGTACGCTTTGTACGCCCTAGGATTTTCTCCCCTGCCGCCGGAACGAAAGTATGAAGTGGCCGAGCGCCCAGGCGTAGTAATACATGACGCTGTAGTAGTACCCCAGAATATCGATGGAATAGATCCGGTACACCGCATAGAAGGCGCCGATGAACAGTATGATGACGAGTACTTCAATCCAGTAATTCTTTACGCGCGTCGCGTCTCCTGCGTCCGCGAGACGACGTCCGTAGTCGACGTACCAGTTCAGGATATGGAGGATGCTCACGATGGCGAGCAAAATCACCGGCGGCATATGCGCGACGAACGCGAGGAAGAAGAGCACAATGCCGACGAGCCAGACGTAGGCTTCCGCTCTGTTTGGCCGATTCTTCGAGAAGAAGAGGCGGGCAACGATATAGGACGGGAATAGGAGCGATAAGCCGAGCGCGACGCCAGTACTCCCCGGCACGAATACGTAGACGTTCATCACGATGAAAAGCAGCACGAACAGGCCGAGCGTCACCTTCTGCGGCCCACCGAGCTCCGCCTTCTGGAGATGGAACTCATCGTATGCGAAGTGCGCGCCGAACATGAATACTGCGGCATAGAAGATCGGATAGAAGCCTGCGCCGCTCGTAAAGTACAGGACGAAAACCGCGACGAGCGCGAGCGCCGTAAGCACGTATCGGCGCGTCACGCGCCCGCCTCGGTACTGGTAGATCATCGCCATCGCGAAATGCGCCTGCCCCAGGATGATGAATGCAGCGACGAGCCATGCGGACGGAACAACGAAAACGCTCGCGAGCGCCGCGAGCGGGAGAAGGATATTCCGGAGGGCGAGGCGGGGCGTGAGGCCGTACGGCAGCAGCATCCGCGTAGTATACACTGGGCGTATTCGCATGACTCCGCTGCGCGTCATTCTCTGCCTCATCATCGCCGGGTGCGCCATCGCCCTCGTCGCGCTTATGCACGAACGCCGTACGCCCGCGTTATGCGACCGCTGCTCGGTGATAGTCATCTCCGCGGAAGCGCTCGGCATGGAAGACATAGGCATGCTCGACCCTGAAGGCGGCGATGTTCCGCAGCTTGCCGCGCTCGCGCGAAAGAGCGGCATCTTCTTCGAGCGCGCCTACGCGCAGGCGCCCTGGTCGGTTCCGGCCCATGCCGCGCTTCTGACGGGATTCTATCCGTGGGATATGGGAATCTGGGACGGCGTAGACGCTCTCCCGACTACTGTAGAGACGGTAGCTGGCCGCTTCAAGGAAGCCGGATATCGCACGGCTCTTTTCTCAAATGGATTCATCGCGCCTGCGTTCGGGTTCGGACGAGGCTTCGAGGAGACAAATGGCGCTATCGCAGGCGTGGATGACGAAACGCTTTTCGAGGAAGCGTCAGCCTGGCTGTCTGCAGCGTCGGGCACTCCTTCCTTCGCATTCGTGCATACGGCGTCTATCGCGCTTCCCTACGGCACCGAGCATCCCTATAGCGCAGCGAGCCTGATTGCCGCGCATGAGAAACCGGGCGGGCCCACGGCGCTTGATTCCGCGCGCTATCGGGAAGCATACGCAGAAAGCGCCGCTCTCTTTGACGCGCGTCTTGCGCGCTTCATATCGCGTTTGGACGAGCAGGGCCTGCTTGCGTCGACCACCGTCGTTATAACCGCCGGAAACGGCGAACGCCTCTCGCGTCCTGCCGAGCTCGGGCTTCATGCAGCATCCCTTTCAGACGAGAGCCTGCGGGTGCCGCTCGTCTTCCTGGTGCCGCATGAGGCCGCCCGGCGCGTGGAAGCGACTGTCGAGACTCGGAGCCTCGGAGCAACCCTGCTTGCTATCGTCGGAATACGGAGCGACACGTCCCGCATGGGCGCATCGCTCGTTCCCCTTATGCAAGGCACCGAGACGGAAGACCGCATTGTGCTTGCAAGCACTGCCAAGGATGCGGCGAATACGCTGAACGGCATCAAGAAAACACCGGGAGCGCTCGAGGATATAGCGTCTGGGGTACCGCTTGTGTCGGCACGCACGACCCCGTACGCCGGACTCTATGCTGCGGCAGCTCTAAAAGGCACATTCAAGGTTCTCGAAGACGCGACAGGCACCCACCGCGTTGTTAATGTCTCGTTCAACAAAGAAGAGAGCGGAGACCTACTCCCCGGCCTGCAGCCGAGAGAACGCGCTCTGGTGTCAGATCTTCTCGTGAAGCTCGTATCTATTCACCCATGATCACTTCCCCAGGAGCACTGGTCCTAGCGGCAGCGCTCGGTGTCGCCCTCGGTACGCTCTTCCCTACGCTATGGTTTCTGGCGCTGCTCGGGCTCGGACTCTTGTTTTTCGTGCTCCGCTCAAGGACTTCGAGTGCGCTGCGCGCATCCCTGTACGGATTCATCGTAGGAATCGCATCAGGGGGCGCCGGAGTGTGGTGGATGTGGGACATGCTGCCGATACACGATCCCGTTGGCATCGCGCCGCTCACCCAGATCATCGTTGCCGGAAGCGTATGGGGTATGACCGCCCTATTGGCCGGCATTGCGACCGCGCTTGCCGCGCTTCTTCTCTATTTGTTCCGGGGAAATGCGTTCTTCGCGCTGCTTGCAGGGGTCGTCTGGGTACTCCAAGAAGAGACCCGCATGTGGCTCTACGCGGTTTTCAGCTACAGTCCTGAATCCTTGTTCGGCCCGCACTTCTCCCAGACGGCAGCCGGCTACGCGCTTGCCGAGAACGGCTACCTGCTGCAGCTCGCGCATTTCGGCGGCATCGCGGCGCTTAATTTCAGTATCGCAGCACTCGCGGCAAGCGCAGTACTTCTTATACACGGCGCGTCTGGACGCATTCGAAGCCTCCCCGCCCGCGTTGCGCTCGTGCTTACACTGAGTATTCTCGCCGCGCCGCTTGCCGCGCCGCACGACGCACAAACGTTTCCTCCGCTTCGCGTAGCGATTATCTCCCTCGCAAGCGCGCCGGATGCGCCGAGGATGGTTGAGCTGCTGCGGCATGCTGCGTCTTCGACCCCGGACCTGGTCATCATTCCAGAAAGCGATACGCTTGAATCCTTCTTGCCTGAAGAGCGCACGAGGAAGAACGTGCTGCATACCCTATTTTCTAATACTGAGGGACTCGTCGTAAGCGCAGGCTATGAGACGGCCGGAGGAAAAACCCACTCAGTGCTCGCGTATACGGACTCTCTCGGCCGCCGCATCGAGAGCTACCGGAAGATGTTTTTGATGCCCCAGGGCGAGTACTACCCGCTCGCAGCGCTTCCCTTATTCTCACTTTCAGGAGACCCGAAGATGAGCGAGTACGTGAAAGACGCGGGGCACAGACTGGTGCGCGGCAACGGCCTTATTGCAGTACCCTTCCGCGGCTCGATACTCGGCGGACTCATCTGCTCTGAACTGATCTCGCCCTACCTCTATAAAGAGCTAGCAAGAGGTCAGGGCGCGAATATCCTGATAAACCTCGCGAACCCCTCCTGGTTCCATGGCTCGCGGAGCTACTTCGATAAGACGGTGCAAATCGCCAAAGTGCAGGCGGTAGAGAACAATGCGCCGATGCTCGTGGCAAATAACGGGAGCCCGTCGTTTGCTATTGATGCGTACGGTTCGCTGCTCGCGAAAGCAGCATGGGGCAAAGACGAGATCCTGTTCGTCGCTCTCGAGAACTAATAATCCTGGAACTGCCAGAACGCGAACGGCACGGTGTACGTAACCGAGAGGGACGGGTCCTCAGTAGTGCCCGCATATTCTGACTGGACCCATCCCGGCGCTGAAGCTCCGTTACTCGGAACCGTCGTACGCGTCGTGTCGTGGCCCTCGCGAAGCCCGAAGCAGGATATGCCGGCCGTAGCCGAGCAGGAGCTCGCCTGCCCTGCCTTCTTTATCCAGCTGATGCCGGTCGCGTTCAGAGTGAACGTATTCTGCCCCGAGGTGTTCGGCGAGCCGCCGGTCGAGGTGGCGAATCCTCCTGAAGAGACATCCTTGCGACTCCCCGTCGCAATGCCTTCGGTCGGATTCGTCACCGTTGAGCCATTGTTGTTGTAGTCCGCGAAGACAAGATTCGCATAATCAGCCTCGTTCGTTTCGACGACCGTAATATAGTCGACGCCGTCATTCACCTGGGTTCCCAGGAAGCCCGTAGTCGTGCCGAACACCGTGAGCGACGCGGAGGTTATCGTCGCGCCCCCCGGTATGGACGACGTGTCGAATGGCAAGAATGCGCGATAAATGCTCATTGTTTCTCCTTTCAAATTAATGTCGTTCACGCCGACGCTTGAGACCCCGAAGGTGCCCGTATCGATAGATGAGCCCGTCGATGTGCCTTGCGTCGAGTTGAACGCGATGAGCGTGGTGCTGGTAGCGGTCATGGATGCGAGGATGTGCGCGTCGTTCGCGGTAGCAAAGCTCGCGGCGTGCGCAGGACGAACGAATGCGCTGAGCGGATGGGTCCGCGCTTCATACTGGCGGAGCGCCTCTTGAGAGGCCGTCGCGTACTCGATGTAGTGCCAGCCGTCGTCCCGAGAGACAAACGCCGGACGCGCATACACGACCGTCGCCGCGGTGACCTTCCCGGCTCCGCCGGCGCCGTCATCGATAAGACGGGTCCAGGAGCTCTCGGTGCGCTTCCCCAACACTTCGTCCGGCGCAAAACGCTCCGGCGTCTTCACTCCTACGTAGGCATATATAACTGCGGCAGTGCGGTCGTCAGACGGCTCATAGTTGAGAACCGTCCGCGACATGAGCGTCTCTACTTGCGCCTCGAGCTCATGGGCGTTCGGCCCGCGCGTGAGCGCCACCCACCCCGTCGCGCTCGCAAGAACAAAAGCCGCAAGCGCCAGCGCGAGCGTTATAAGGAGATCTTTCTGAAGCGCGGGAAGCTTATGCATAGCGTAGTCGCTGACAGTATCGCATGGCTAGAAGTTCGCGCTCTGCGCGCCGAATATCTTCAAGGTCGAGGTGGCGTTCGTCGCCAGGAAGCTCCATACATCGCATTTGTTCGCTGTCGTCGTCTGCGTCGGTGCCGTGCCGCCTGACCATAAGATCTGCGTACCCCAGGTGATAGCGCCTGCGGTTGCGTTCGGGTTACATACGGTAAGCACGAGTTTCTGGCCTTCAATGAAGCCTGAGAAGCTAATGGTGGTGCCTGACGTACCGGTGCGCACCAGCTGCTGGTTACCATTGCGCCAATCGACGGTCATAGAGGTAGAGGTAGCGAGGGTGTTCTCTGCTACAACGAGCGCTTTCCCTGAGACAATAGAAAGCCCTGCCCATGGCGTTGAGGAACCCACTCCCACCGCAGTTTCTACGATGAGATTGCCATTTCCCGCAGGCGTTCCTGTAGGACACGCACCGCCGGTACACACTGAAAGATTACCGTCTGGGAAGATACTGCTGCCGCCTGAGTTAAGCGTGAGTTGATCGGTAGAGCTGTTTGCTTCACGGAACTTAATTGCGCCGCTAGAAGGTCGATTCAAATACAGACTTAGATCAACACCAGATTGCGCTGAAAGAAGGTTGTAATTTGAGCTATTTGCAAATGAGCTGTTGAGATAAATTGCTCCATAGTTCGCAGAACCCGCCCAAGTACCGAGTGCTACGTTTCCGACTGACCCTACTGTTTGCACGACAAGATTCGCGTTTGGCGTTGATGTACCTATACCAACCGACCCCCCGCTCTGGGTATTAATAGCGAGCGTCGCCGCATCAAGTTGCATAGCGCGCCAAGCGATACCGTTTTGAAGTGACATAATACGGCTCGTATTAGTGGTCGTATTAAAAGCAAGATGAAGTCCGTTTGAAGCAGTTGAGAAGGTACCTGACGAATCTCCCTCTATTGAGATACCACCACCTGCGATATTGAGTTTCGTTCCTGGTGTGGTCGTACCGATACCAACGTTCCCGGTGCTCGATATAGTCATTGCGGTTGAGAAACCGGTGGCAGAAAGGCCAGAGTTCACAAAGCTGAAACTTCCTTTAGTCGCTGAGTTCGCACCTACCGATATGAGGCGTGAATCGCCACCGTTGTTATCGACATAGAATGCGTTTGCAGTAATAAGTCCTGCTACGGTTCCTGATACCGATAGTCCGCCCGTGCCGCCTCCACCGTACACATCAAGCTTTACAGCAGGTGTGGTTGTACCGACACCGATGTTACCTCCCGAAGGCGCAAGAGCAATGTTGTGCCATGCTGTACCTAAACGAGATGCTGCAATGATGCCGTAGTTGCCTGTTGAACTGTATCCAAAGAACATACCTTCTGTAGTATCAGTCGTGTCGCTAAAGAGCGCGGTTGAAGGTAACCCTTCACGTGTACCAGCGCTCGCAACATGCAAGGTTTGAGCCGATCCTGCGATACCGATGCCAACGTTTCCGGTTGACGTTATGGTAAAGAAGTCAGACGATCCTCCATCGCGAATACGGAATGAATCATCGGTACTATTAAAGAGCAACCATTTACGCGTATTCCCTTCATATAACTCGAATCCAGGGTTCCCGTCAGCGTCCGAGTCGATGCTGATACGCGGGTTTGCAGCGCTGTATACGGTAAGTTTTCGCGTAGGGCTCGTTGTACCTATACCGATATTCCCAGCGCCGGTAACAATGAGACGCGTCGCTGATGACGAACCAATTACGAATTCAGGTATACCTGAGCCCAGAGCGTTTGGATTAATCGACAGCATTGCCCAAGGACTTGATGTGCCAATACCAAGTCGCTTGTTCGTTTCATCCCAGAAGAAGTTCGCGGCTGCGGCGCTCTGGGTGAGCTTCGTTCCGTCAGAGAACACAACACCGCCACTATAGAACGTGGTAGTCGCCGTACCGCCGCTCGCAAGCGTATTGGAGAACGAACTACCGCCCACACAGGTACCATTTATCGAAAAGCAGCCAGACGCAATGTTAATACCGCCACCAAACGATGAGGTTGCCGTGCCTGTAATGTCGAGCTTCAAGAGCGTCGTCGAGCCAGTCGCGCTATTTAAGCTGAAGATTGAGGATGACGTTGTTGCAAACGTCGTCGGACTTGAAGTAGAGATGTAGAGAGTATTGTTAATCGCACGGAAGTTGAATGGTGAAGCAGTGGTAGAACCGTCAGAAAGTGAGAGCTGAGAGCCGGTAGTCGAAGCAATAGAGAGTTGACCTGCGCGCGGCGTCGTCGTGCCAATACCCACTGTGCCTGAAGCGTCGATACGCATTCGCTCAGCGGCAACAGTATCGAAGCGCACGTACGTACCGCTGTTAAGGGTCCCAAGACGGAGAGGCGCTTGCGTAGACATCAATTCCGCCAAGCCACCTGAAGACGCCATTTTCAACTCAACCCATGAATTTGCGTTCGCAGCGTAGTCGCTAACCCGCACGCCGGCATTCGAACCATTAACGTGAAGTGGTGTCAGTGGTGTCGTGGTGCCGAGGCCGAGATTGCCGGAACTCGTGAGGCGTGCCCACTCGGAGCCGTTCGCGACCCACGTGAACGCACCAGTCGATGTGATATTGTTCTCGAGCTTGGTGTTCGTGTTATCCCAGTATGTGCTGGCTTTTATGGCGCCGTTATTCATCCAACGCATCGTCGAAAATTGCCCGCTCGGGTTGTCGAGATACAAGTTCTCGCCTCCGCTTGTGCTAATTACGAGCTTCGCTCCTGGCGTCGTGGTACCTACACCAACTAATGCAGAGGCACCTCCCGCAAGATATGTTGTTCCTGATGTTGTGATAGAGGTTGACGATGCGTACGGGAGAATTGACGCAGTGCCGTCACCGCGAATAGTAGTGGTTGCGGTACGACCAACATACAACCCATCATACGAAGATAAGAGAGTGGTAGAAGCACGATTAAATTGCTGAAGGCCTATCCACGTATTCGCATTCGCAAGATTCAAGGACGCGACAACGGCGCCAGTAGTTGGAGAGATGGTGAGCGAGCCATCGGCGTTAGAAACTGACGATACTCCGCCGCCAGTTGAGAGACAGGTTCCGTTCACGGCATAGCATCCGGTAGTAATGTTGAACCCTACATTTGACGTAGACGTTGCAGAACCATTTACCGTAAGACCGCGTAGTGTTGTCGTACCAAATCCAGTAGCAGACACGGAAAGGGCCGTCGTTGATGCACTGTTCACTACCTCAAATAGTGTCGTATCAGATGCTCCGCCCCATACCGTTGATCGTGCGTATGGTGTTGTGGTTCCTACACTTAAGGTACTTGATGTGTAGATACCACCATTTCTATTCCAGTACGCTATTTCGTTTCCTGCATTATTCAGCACTTGGAACGCTCGAGAATTTGCCGATGATGTGTCTGACATCCAGGCACGATAGTAAGCACTTCCTATAGGTACTGGATTGACTACGTTTCCGTAGCCGACAACATAACGATCTCCAGAGCTTTCAAGATCAAATCCAACCGCAATATCATTTACCCCGCTTGAGTTAAGCGAAGCAAAAAACGCTGACGCCGTCGAGTTCGTCGCGACAGGTACTATCTCGCCAGCAACTGCATTCACCGGTCCCGTAGCCCCCGTAGCGCCGTACCCGCCTGCGTGAAGACCGCGCGTAGTACCTGCGCCCGCGTTCGTCGCATGGAGAACGGCGCCATATACGTTCGATCCTGAGTCTGAGCCAGCGCCTGCAGTAACTGAGCTGTAGATGCCGGCGGCGACCGAGCTTGAGCCGCCAGTGAAGGTTATGTCGCTCCCATCAGTGCGACTGAAGCGAATGCCACTGAATGTCTTACTTGCAGCTACTGATTGCGACGCGCTATCAAGCGGCAGGATGAGCTGGGAGGCCAAAGCGCCGCTAGCAAGGTCATACACGGGCGCGCCTGAATACGTCGTACGTCCATTCACAGTTTCGTTCCCTACGAAGAGACTCGTCGTAGAAGCGTAGCTTGAAGAGAATGCTGTTGATGAAGCGTACGGCGCTGTCACACTTCCCGGGAATACAAAGGAGCCGGCGCCGAAGGTGCCTCCCGTTATTGTCGACGCCGCTTGCGTCCCCGTATGATTCGCGCGGCTGAGGTAGTACGTTCCCTCCTGCCCGTCGAACGTGCCGGTCCAATCCCCCGTCGCATTGATAGAGAGCGCTCCTGCGATATTCTGCAGGCCTGCGCCGGTCAGGTCCGTGAAGGTTTCGGAATTAATCCCGAGCGACGTCGTGGTCGCGTTCGTTGAGGAAGCATTCGTCGCAAACAGAGAGCCGAAGTTGTTGTATGCGCTCCAGAAGTTCTGGGTGGTGGTGCCAAATGCGAGCGAGATGGAGTTCACGGAGCGGACGATTGGATAGACGAAGGAGAGGGGCGACTCATAGTCGGTGCCGGCGACTGCGGCAGAGACGACGCCTGCCGTTGCCTTGAGTACCCCGGAGAGTGAGCCGATTGAGAGATTTCCAAAGAATGCGTTGGTCGAGGAAGCATAGCCAGAAGAGAACGCGGTTGAGGAGGCATATGGCGCCGTGACCGAGCCTGGGAATACATAGTTCCCTGCACCGAAGGTGCCGCCCGTCGTGGTGATGACGCCGGTCGAGGAGTTGTATGAGATGACGGAAGCGCCGGAGAGCGACGTGGAGGAAATCTTGTTGTTGAAGGTGTTGAAGTCGGTTGAAGAGAGGTAGCCGTTTGCGCCGGTGCCGGATTGGGTGATGGCGAGCGTATTACTGGTGAACGTAAGCGGAGCGGAGACGCTCGCTGCAGTAATCGCACCGGAGCCGTTACCCGTAAGGATGCCGCCAAGCGGCGTTGAAGAGCCGGTGCCGCCGCCTTGAACTCCCAAGAGTCCGGCGAGCGTGTTGGCGAACGTGATGGTATTGCCTGAGGCGGTGATAGTCGTGGATGCGGTGAGTCCGTTGAAGGCAGTGGATGACGTGGCGAGCGTGATAGCCGGACCTGACTGAAGGGCGCCTGCCGGGCCGATAGACGTCACCCCTCCCGCGGCTAGGCCGAGAGAAGAGGTTGCAGTGAGCGTGTAGCCGCCTGACGAGTTGCCGACCAGCACCTGTCCATACGCGGGCGCCGACGCGAGCCCGGTGCCGCCGTACAAGACGCCCACAGAAGTCGTGGCAGAGACGACGCCTGCATTCGCTTGGAGGGGGCCATTCAGGGCGCCGATAGTAACGCCCCCGCTAAAGACGTTCGCCGCGGTAAACGTATTCGCCGTGTACGTCTTCGGGATGGTGGTCGAGCCATGAATATACGCATTTACGGCGCTGCTGAAGTCGCTGATGGTCGCCGCGAGCTGCGTCCCCGTATGATTCGCGCGGCTGAGGTAGTACGTTCCCTCCTGCCCGTCGAACGTGCCGGTCCAATCCCCCGTCGCATTGATAGAGAGCGCTCCTGCGATATTCTGCAGGCCTGCGCCGGTCAGGTCCGTGAAGGTCTCAGAATTAATACCGAGCGATGTCGTCGTTGCGTTCGTTGAGGAAGCGTTCGTAGCAAAGAATGATGAGAAGTTGTTGTACGCACTCCAGAAGTTCTGGGTGGTGGTGCCGAATGCGAGCGAGATAGAGTTCACGGAGCGGACGATAGGATAGACGAAGGAGAGCGGGGATTCGTAGTCGACGCCCTGAGCAGCAACGGACACCAAACCTCCCGTTGCTTTCAATATTCCGGACAGAGTCCCTATAGTCGCGGTTCCTGCGAAGAAATTCGTCGAAGATGCGTATGTGGAAGAAAATGCTGTAGAAGACGCATACGAAATCACGAGCCGGTGCGCAGTCTGGTCGAAGGTGAACTGCGCATTGCCGTTCAAGCTCCCGGCGTCGTTGAACTGCACTTGTCCGCTCGCTCCTCCCGCTGCAGCCGCCCCCGCATTGATGCCGAGCGAGGAGGTGGCGACGAGCGCGTAGCCTCCTGCGCCGTCGCCCATCAGGAGCTGGCCGTAGGCAGGCGCGGTTGAAGTCCCCGTACCTCCAGCGGAGACGGCAGCTATGCCTCCGCCAAGGCCGAGCGATGAGGTCGCGATATTGCTCCAGGTGCTCCCATTCCAGTACAGGAGGTCTCCGATCGATTTCGTCATCGCCCCAACGTCCGCAAGATCCTCAATGGACGCGGTCGATACGTCAGCGCCGCTTGAAGAAGACGAACGAGGCTGGCGCGCCAGGTCGCGGCGCACATTGTCGATTGCGCGCTGCACGTACTCAATGGAGACGCCCGACCCGCTGTAGACATAGCTCACCGGGTTATTCGTAACCAGATTCGTGATGTAGTTCTGTACAGGATGAGACTCGATCACCGTTGATGCCGTTGCCGACGAATGCACATCGCTCGGCGCATACGCGACGTTCGCGCCGAATATAGAATTAAGAACCGCAAGCACGCCTTCGCCCGTGTGCAGCAAAAGCTCGCTGAAGACGCCATGGACTGCAAGCAGCGTCGTTCGCCCGGCTTCATATGCCGATGCTGTTTCCGAAGCGTGCGCGGAAGAAGCCGGAGGCAAGGCGATGTCCGCCTTCCCATATGCCGCCCCAGCGCCAAGGAAGATGACTGCAGCAAAGGCAGCGGCAAACACGGTCCGACAAACCGGGGCAAAGAATCGAGGTGCGGCCTTTGCGCGTTTTGCGCGTCGCGCTGCTTGGAGGCGATACTCTTCCATGTTGCTTGCATGCACGCGTTTGAACGCCTCAAGGTCGTCTGCTGCAATGAGCCAGGCATTTCCAGATCGCTCTGCTTTCAAATAGCCCGTTCGACAGAGTTTTGAGACGTAGTCATACGAATACCCCAAGGCATCAGCCGCCTCTTTCGTAGAATAGTGGGTCTTCGGATTCGTGTTGTACATTCTGAGTTTTCCGTTCTTTCCGGTCTCGGTTTTCCTACTACAAAGTATATAAATAAGGATGCCCAATAAGAACCAAAAATAGTGCTAAAAAGGGGGATAAGAAATGGAGATTTTTCACACAAACACGAGACTCAATTCTGCACGAATATCAGTCAATATTGCCATTGCGTTTAAAGAACCGACCGGTTGCGTAAGAATTACTGCAATAAAACCCCTGTCAGCAACAGTTCGAATGTAAAATTGCGCATATTTGCGCATTTTTTATAGCAATGCGTACCCAGGAGATGGATACAGATTCACGCACGAAAAGAGTTCATACACATCATGAGAGGTGCAGGTATTCTGTAGTTCTCGTCAAATATATTTGACAAAAAGCACGTATCTACAGCATTTCTTGTCTTGCCAAGACGAGTATATTAAATGGATAAAAAAAACGAAATGCCGGAAAAATTCTTCCGGCATTAATCTTTTGGCTGCTGGCTTCTATGTTAATCCTTTTTCGAGGAGCTCCTTCAAGAGTCCTGGGTTCCCTGCGCCCTTGGTGGCCTTCATAGCCTGGCCTATGAGGAACTGGAGCGCAGTGGCCTTCCCCGCCCGATACTCGGCTGCTACGGCCGCGTTGGCCGCTATGACCTCCTCGACGGCTTTGGCGAGCGCTTCGGTATCGTTCACTTGCAGAAGACCCTTCTCTTTTACAATCGCCTCCGCCGCGCCTCCGGTGGCGAGCACTTCCGCGATGAGCGCCTTCGCGTTCGTTGAGGAAAGCTCGCCGCTCAATACGTAGCCTGCGATAGGCGCGAATGCGCCGGAAAGATTTTCTAATGCTTCGCGCGATGGCGTTTTGCTTCTCACTTCGCCAACGAGGAGATTCACCGCGATCGTGTGCGCCTTGTCGTCAGGCATGGGCGCTATATCGCGTTCATAGACTTCCGCATACGCAGCATCGCCCACGAGTATCTCCGCCGCCTCTTCAGCGACGCCGCGCGCAATGAGTCGCGCTCGCTTTTCCCACGGGAGCTCGGGGAGGGACTTCTTGAGTTCATCGAGACCAAACTCCGGAATCTCAGAAAGAACCAGTTTCGGCAGGTCAGGCTCCGGGAAGTAGCGGTAGTCGGCGCTGCCCTCCTTGAAGCGCTGGTGGAAGGTCTCCTGCTTGCCCTCGTCCCATCCGCGAGTGGCTTTTACGACGCGCTCACCTTTTTCCAGTACGTCGATTTGCCGCGTAATCTCGTATGCAATCGCGCGCTCCACGGATCGGAATGAGTTAATATTCTTCACTTCGACATAATCTACTGAAGGAGTATCTGTTTTAGATACAGATACATTTGCCTCGATGCGCATCTCCCCTTTTTCAAGGTTCGCATCAGACGCGCCAAGAGTACGGAGCAGGAGCTGCAGTTCGCGCGCGAACGCGCCAGCGGTTTCTGCGTCATGAATCGCTGGTTCGGTGACGAGCTCCATCAAGGGAACGCCGGCGCGATTGAAATCGACGAGACTAGCGCCGCCTTCATGCAAAGAACGTGCCGTATCTTCTTCAAGATGAACGCGCGTGATCGCGACACCGTTCAATGCTCCGCCTGAGACGAGCGGATGTTCGTACTGACTGATCTGGTATCCCTTTGGGATGTCGGGATAGAAATAGCTCTTACGATCGAACTCCGTGTAGTCAGCAAGTGTCGACCCAAGTGCAGCGCCTACGCGCAGCACATGCCGTACTGCCTCGCGATTGATGACCGGCAGCGTCCCGGGGTGCGCCATGCAGACCGGGCATATGTTCGCGTTCGGCTTCTGCTCCTCGGGGTCGTTCCGGGAGTCGCAGAACATCTTGGTGCGGGTCTTAAGTTCCGCATGCACCTCGAGGCCTATGGTGGCGCGGTAGGGATGTGAAGCACTCATTCCCTTTAGACTACTGAGGTTTTTGATTTGAGCAAGCTCGCAAGGCGGTCGGAAAAGGCCTTGAGGGCGTCGTCATCGATTATGGAAACTGCCGTAACATCCCCTCCCCCGGAAGCCTCTTTCAGGAGGCTGAGCAGTTTCTCCTCTTCTCCCTTGGAGAGAACGTCGGACTTGGAGAGAACGATGAGCTCTTTTTTCTCCGCGAGGCCGCGGCCGAACGCCTGAAGCTCGTTCCGTATGGCCCTATAGGACGCGACAGGGTCTTCTTGTTCTGCCGAGACGAGATGGACAAGCAGTCCGGTGCGTTCTACGTGACGGAGGAATTTCGATCCGAGGCCTCGGCCGGACGAGGCGCCCTCTATGAGACCCGGGATATCCGCAAGTACGTACCCATAGAAGCTTCCAAGATGAGGGTCGAGCGTCGTGAACGGGTAGGCCGCGACCTTGGAGGAGGCGCGAGTAAGCGCATTCAGGAGGGATGATTTGCCGGCGTTCGGGAAGCCGATAAAGCCTGCGTCGGCGATGAGTTTCAGGGTGATTTCGATATCCCCAACCCCGCCCGGCTTCCCCTTCGTCACGACCACCGGATTCTGGTTCGTAGAGCTTTTGAAGTGCGCATTGCCGAAACCGCCGGGACCTCCCTTGAACACCACTTCGCGCTGCCCGTCCGTGAGTATCTCGAAGGTCTGACCGGTGGTAGTAATTTTTGCAACGGTGCCCACCGGCACTTTAAGGATTATAGGCTCGGCATCCCTGCCGTGCTTATTGTCGTTTCCGCCCGGCTTTCCGTTCTCCGCACGGAACTTTTTCGTGAAGCGAAACGTAGCGAGGGCGCCCATATCGCGCACGCCTTCGAAGATGATGTCGCCGCCGCGCCCGCCGTCGCCGCCTGCAGGCCCACCCTTGTCCTGGCCGCGGATATGCAGCCAGCGAGTGACGCCAGGGCCTCCGTGCCCCGCTTGCGCATGTATGCGTACCTCATCAATCAATGCCATAGTCCTTTCCTTATAGCATATGCGGGGGATTCCCGCGCCTCTACGCTTCCGCCGCTACAGGCATTCTCCGCTGTATACCGGAAGGCAGCCGTGCGAGACTGGCGCATCAGGATTCACCCCGAGTGTTTCGCTCATATGGATGCGTAGCTCGCTGCGGAGCTCTTCAGCCTTTTTCTCGTTGACTTCGATGACGTTGCGCTTCTCGCCCGGATCGACGCCGAGGTCGTACAGCTCTTCCTTGCCCGTTTCAAGCGTGCGGATGAACTTCCATCCATCGCTCGAACGCACGCTTCGCTTGTGGGTGAAGTCGCGGTAATCGGTCTCGGAGAAAACATCGTAGCCAGGAGTCAGGGGATTTTTAAGGTACGGGACGAGGCTCCGGCGCCCCAGTTGCTCAGCATCCTTGCGGGCCTCGCTCATGCCGAGTATGTCAAACAGCGTAGGCGCCAAGTCGATAGTGGAGACTTGGGAAGCTATGCGCTCCCCGCCAGGCGTGCCTGGCACCACGACAAGGAACGGCACATGGATAAGCTCGTCATAGAGCGTGAGGCCGTGGTCGAATCCTCCGTGGTCGAAAAATTCCTCGCCGTGGTCCGACAAGAGGACAATGACGGTGTTCTCAAGAAGTCCGCGCGCGCCGAGCTCATCGATAAAGCCTTGCAGCCTTTCGTCCGCATCGCGGAGCTTTCCGTCGTACCACGCATTCCAGAACTCAGTATCAGCGTCCGTATGCGCAAGCGGGCCGGCAAGCTGGTCTTCGCGAAGCTTCTCTTCTTCCTTCGCCGTGCCCGCATAAGGTCCTCGGTATTCCGGAGACGCATAGCGGCTCGCGTACCCTTGAGGAATTGCGAACTGGCCGTGGAGGTCGTAGCCGTGAAAGAACATGAAGAACTTCTTGTCGCCTACGCTGTCGAGCCACGCGAGCGCGTGCGCCTCGCTGTTTTCAAGGCCGCCGAACGTCGTCTCATCCGTATACGTGTCGAATCCCTGGCTGTAGCCGAACTTCCCTGAAACGCCGGCGTCTCCCGTGAATCCACCCGTTGCATACCCTGCCGCGCGGAGCCACTCAGCCAGCGTCTTTGTGCCCGGAGAAAGTTCCTTTAGATTCGTGAGCTTCTGCTCCTTCTTCGTAAAGAGGGTGAATTTATTCACGACTCCTGTCTCTGACGGATAGCGCCCGGTGAATACCGCCATGAATGCCGGGACCGTCCAGCTGGCCGGAGAGATGGCGTTCGTAAATACGTATCCTTTTTTCGCGAGCGCATCTATGGCAGGCGTGGTATCGCGCCAATAGTTCAATGAGCCCGTATGATCGGCCCGCAGCGTATCGACGCCGATGACTATCACATTGCATCCGCGACAGGAGATGGAAGCATGCGACGGCGGCTTTGTGAAAGAGAGCACGGCGACTGCGATAATGCCGAACAGGATGAGCGCGGGCAGCGCACGATTGAGGGTCATAGGGTGATTCTATCAAAAATACGGCTGTACCTCCTTTTGAGCCTGCGGCGCCGGAGCAGTGGTCTCCAGAGCGACTTCCCATGCAAGAAGGCGGTCGCGGAGCGTTCGTACCTTACTCGCGTTCTCCGCGTACACATCGTGGAGCTCGAGCGGATCGTTTGGGATATCGTAGAGCTCGTATTCAGAAAGCACGACAGCCTTCCCGGTGAGATGGCCGTACCAGGAATAGCGGTTGAGTATGTCGCGCGAACGCCGGTGAATGAGCAGCCATTTCTCGTCGCGCACCGCAGTGTCGTAGAAATGCTCTTGCGTGTCGCGCTCCTTGAAAGCGTGGAGCCACGGCTCCCCTTCTGCAAGAATACGCTCCCATAACGGAGTGCGGGTGAGGAACACTACGTCGCGAGACGGAGCGCCTTCCGCCATCGCTCCTGCGAGGCTTACCCCATCAAGCGTCTCGTGCGAAAGGCCCAGCAGGTCGTAGAGAGTCGGGGCGATATCGACGCCGGACGCAAGTGAGGGTACGCGTCCGGCCCGCATGTTCGGCGCCCATATGATAAGCGGCACGTGGGTCTGCGTGCCGAGTACGTCGTAGTGCGCGACATAGCCATGATCGCCAAGGTCTTCTCCATGCTCGGATTCGAGTATCACAATCGTGTTCCCGCGATATTGGGGCGAGGACAGGAGCGCAAGGAGCGGCGCAAGCTTCTGATCCGTATAGTAGACGCCATCGTCGTACGTATCGACAAGATGCGCCACATCCCTCGCGAGATCGTTGGTGATGACCGTATGGGTGTCATCATAGAGTGCGCCATCGTATATCCTGCCGTAGAGCCCTTGAAACACCGCGACGGATGAGTTCGCCGGATTCGCCGCATACCGCTCAGCGTCCAGGAAACCGTCATAGGCGGAGGAGGAAAACCGGTCTGGTATACGCGACCCATACGGCCAGTGGACCGAACCGGCGGAAAGCCACAGGTAAAAAGGCTTTTCTGGGTCCCCGTCCCTGATCCAGGCTGCAGCCTCTTCTACCGGAACCTCGTTCCGACGCAGGTGCGAGGGCGACGCGCTCGAGTCCAAGGCTTCGATGCTCGGCACCGTCATCCCGAGAACTTCGAGGGACGTATTAGTCGAAGGATCCGAATCGAAATCCTTATATAAGGAGTACGCATCAAACCCGCGCGAAAACCCCGCCTTGAGCGGGCCCCCTGAGAATTCCGGAGAGGAGCCGAAGGCTGCCGTGCGCCAGCCATTCTCCCGGAGCGTCTCGGCTATCGTCCGCGTCTCAGAAGAGAATGTGGTGGAGAAATTTATTAGCCCGCTGCGAACAGGATACATGCCGGTCTGCACGCTCCCCTCGCTTATTGGGGTGATGGCGCTCGTGGAGAAATAATTCTCGAAAACCGCTCCTGTTCGAGCATACGCATCAAGAAAAGGAGTCGTATCGCGGCCGTATCCATAAAGACCCATATGATCGGCACGCAAGCTATCAATACTGATGATCACTACGTTCATCTTCTTCTCCGGCGGCGGGGGCGCATAGCGGAGAAGGAGCGTTAGCGCCGTGAGAACCAGAATCAGTAGGAGCGCGTGACGAATGCTCGTCATGGGTAGGTTATGCCGTGTTTTCTATGGTCCAGCCTTCAGCCAAGAACGGTTCGGCTTTTTTGTACTTCAAAGTCTGCGTCTTTTCGCCGCTCCGTATCGTCACCAGGTCGTTCCTGCCGCGCACCGCGCCTTTCTCTATGGTGCCCTGCACCGTACCCGCTTCAGAAGCGGCCAGGACGGCGCTGCGCATTTTCGCTTCTTCCTGGCGGATCTTCGAGTCGTCGGCCGGATGTATGCGGGGCAGCGCTTCGCGTATGGCGGCGTCGACCGCAGCTTCCATCTGATTGAAGCGAATGAGGCCCTCGCGACGGTATTCAATGAGCGGGTCGCGCTGGCCGTAGGCGCGAAGCGATACCGAACGCCGCAGATACTCCATCGTCTCGAGGTGCTCGAGCCAGTAGGCGTCGACGACCTGCAGGAGAAGGCGGCGCATGACGTTCGGAAACCCTTCTCCGAATTCGGCGCGCTTCGCTTCAAGCGCAGCTCCTGCCGCCTCATCTCCCGCGACGATGTCCTTATAGGTCGCTTCGACGTCCTCTGCGGATCCGAGAAGCGCAAGACGCCGGCGGGCGTAGACGGCGAGACGCTGCGTATTAAGGACGTCGTCATAGGCAAGGACCTGCTTGCGCGAGTCGAAGTTAAAGCCTTCGATGCGCTTCTGCGCGGTCTCCAAGGACTTGGTTATCATGCCGCTCTGGATGGGCTCGTCTTCCGGAATCTTGAAGGTTCCCATCACATTCTTCACCATGTCGGAGGCGAACACGCGCATCAGCTTGTCTTCCAAAGATACGTAGAACTGGGTTGCGCCCGGGTCGCCCTGGCGGCCGGACCGGCCGCGCAGCTGATCATCGATGCGGCGCGCTTCATGGCGCTCGGTGCCGATGACGGCGAGCCCCCCGAGGCTGCGCACTTCTTCGCGGAGCGCTTCATTTGCCAGCGCGCCGCCGAGCTTTATGTCGACGCCGCGACCGGCGAGGTTGGTCGCGACCGTCACCTTCCCTTTGGCGCCCGCGCCGGCGATTATCTCGCCTTCGCGTTCGTGGTTCTTGGCGTTCAGAACCTCATGCGGGATGCCGGCGTCCGCGAGCGCCTTCCCCACTATCTCGTTGTCTTCGATGGAGACGGTACCGACGAGCACCGGCTGCCCTTTCTCATGGAGCGCCTTCACTGCTTTGGCGAGCGCGGCGTATTTCCCCGAGTTCGTCTGGAAGATGAGGTCATCGTGATCCTCGCGCTTCACCGGCTTATTGGTCGGCACGGCAACCACTTCGAGCTTGTAGACGGTATAGAACTCCTCTTCAGAAGAGAGGCCGGTTCCGGTCATGCCGGCAATGCCTTCGTACATGCGGAAATAATTTTGGAACGTGACGGAGGCGTACGTCCTCGTCTCCTTCTTGACCGGTACGCCTTCCTTGGCCTCGACGGCCTGATGGAGGCCTTCCGACCAGCGACGACCGGCCTGGAGCCTTCCCGTGAACTCATCGACGATTACCACTTCTCCGTCCTTGATGACGTATTCCTTGTCTTTATTGAAAAGCGCCTTCGCGCGCACTGCGGTCTCGAGATGGTGGGCGTACTTCATGCCGCCCTCCGTATATAGGTTCTCGATGCCGAGTGCTTTCTCTGCCTTGGTGATGCCCTCTTCCGTTATCTGCACGGCGCGTTGCTTCTCATCAACCGTGTAATCGGCGCCTGCTGCGAAATCCTTTACGATGTCCGCAAACCGCTCGTAGAGCCCTTCAGCGTCCGCCGCAGGACCTGAGATGATGAGCGGCGTCCTCGCTTCATCAATGAGAATAGAGTCGATTTCGTCGACGATGGCGTAGTGATGACCGCGCTGATTTATCTGCGCCACCTCATATGCGGTGTTATCGCGCAGATAATCAAACCCGAGCTCATTGTTAGTGGCGTAGGTTATGTCCGCCGCATACGCTTCCTTCTTGGAGGCCGGACGCAGGTAGTCGTAGAACACGCGGAAGGATCCTTCCTCATCGCGCTTCTCGTCTTCGTCGGCCGCTACATGCGACGGATCGTACACGTAATTGCCCGCGGAAGTGACGACGCCTACTGTGAGGCCGAGGTATCCGTACACCTGTCCCATCCACGCCGCGTCGCGTCGCGCAAGATAATCGTTCACGGTAACGATGTGCACGCCCTTCCCCGCCAAAGCCCGGAGCGTTGCCGCCAAGGTCGCGACCAGGGTCTTTCCTTCTCCGGTGCGCATTTCTGCGATGTTTCCTTTGGCGAGCGCAAGACCGCCCATGAGCTGGACGTCATAATGGCGCTCCTTGAGCGTGCGGCGCGACGCTTCGCGCACCAAAGCGAACACCTCGGCTATGTCCTTGTCGGCTGCAGGCATGCCGCCCGTCCGTTCTTTGACCGCCGCAAGCCTGCCCGCGAGCGCCTCCTGGGGAAGGTCGAGAAGCTCAGGCTCGAAGGCCGCAGCAAGCGCCACGACCGGCCCCGCCGCCTTCACGAAGGCCGCGGATTCGTTCTTTGAGAAGATGCGCCCGAGGAAGCCCGCCATAATGGCGCACTATAACACTTTTTCCGCTTTTCCGCTTCTTTTCTTTAGACATGGGACTCATGAAAAATTACGTATGCAAGATGCTTCCAATGTTCATTCGGCAGTACACCCGATACCCTCATAGGGCGGGAGCGAGACGGCACCTGCAATGCCGCAGATGAGCACTTCAGTTTTCGAAAAAGAAAAAGACCTCCCGGAGGGGAGGTCTTTTTCCAAAAACTCACTAGGCGCGCTTTGCAGTCTTGCGCTTCTTGGTGGTCTTCTTTGCGGCCTTCTTGGTCGCCTTCTTTCGCTTCTTTGCAGCCATGGTGCTAGAAATTAAGGTGGTTTGTAAACGACCCACTTGCATGCGAATCAATTCGTGAGAATTCTTTCGCGCGAAGTGTGTTACTACGTATTATTGCGCGCAAAAAATAAAATAGTGCGATAAAAGCGCGAGGTGTGGATAACTCGCGCGATTTTTTTCGCAGAAAAAATATTCTAGAAATTATTTTTTCGGCATCGTGCGCACTTCGCGTTCAATAGTAATGCCGGTCGCGTCATGCACGCGCGCTTCGACAACATTTGCGAGCGCATCGATGTCGCGCGCGCTTCCTCCCTTCTCAAGGACGAGCACCAAGGGCTGCGCGCCGAACAAGAATGCATTTCCTTGTCGGAAGCCGCGCAGTGAAAGCACTTTATCGAGAACGAACGCGAGCGGTATCTTGATGCCGTTTGGGTTCGGGAACTGCGGCACCGTGCCGTGCGCCGCTTGGAGCGCCACATACGCGTCCGGCGTGAGCACGGGATTCTTGAAAAAAGATCCTGCAGTGCCGAACGCGCTGAGGTCCGGAAATTTCTTCGCGCGTATGGCGCGGACGGCGCGCCCGATGGATTCCGGAGTTGAGAGATCTATGCCTTCCTCCTTCGCTTTCAGCAGGTCGCCGTACTCTATGCGCGGAGCGGCGACGGTTGAGAGCGCGAATGCGGCCCGGAGAATAATCAGGTTCGGCTCATGCTTGAAGCGGCTGTCGCGGTAGCCGAGCCGGCACTCGGCGGAAGTAAGGCGCCGCGTCGCGCCGAGCGTTGCGTCATATACGTCGACGTACCGGAGCGTCTGGCCGATGTCTGCGCCGTATGCGCCGATGTTCTGCACGGGCGCAGCGCCGACGGTCCCCGGTATGCCCGCAAGGTTCTCAAATCCCCACAGTGAACGGATCGCGACCTCCTGCACGAGCGCGTCCCAAGAAACTCCCGCGCCCGCAATGACGAGCATCTCGTCTCCCATCTCTTCGAACAGGACGCCCGGTATCTCGATGCGGATGATGACGCCTTCGTAGCCCTCGTCGTTCGGCAGCACGTTCGATCCTTCGCCGAGCGCATAGAACGAGAGTCCGCGTTCGCTCGCGAACGCAACCGCTTCGGCGACGTCTTCGTCGGACGCGGCGTGCAGCACGAAGCGCGCCGCGCCGCCGACCTTGAGGGTCGTAAGCTTCGCGAGCGGGACGTGTTCTTCGATAGTCATTACTGCCCGAGCTGGCGCAGAAGCTCAGCGCCCGCTGATGCCGCTTCCGGATGCGCGGCGACAGTCGCCTGTATCTCGGCGCGCGCTTCATTGATGCGTCCGGCGACCGCATACGCCTGCGCAAGCGTCAGGTGCGCGTTTACGTCGTCGGGCGCGTTCGCTACGTGCGACTTGGCCACCTCGACGAGGTCGTTGAAGAGCTTGGCGTCGTAGTACGCGAACCGGAGCAGGTCATTGTCGACATGCGCGCCGCCCGCCTTCTCTTCGAGCAACGCCTTCCCGCCCGCCACGTCGCCCGTGATAATCTTGCCGACCGCCGCGTACACCGCCGCGTTTGCAAAGGAGGTGTCGAGCTCGTAGCCGGCCTGGAACTGCTTTGCAGCCTCAGCGCGGTTGCCCGCCTGCCAGGCAGTGATGCCGCGCTGGAAGATGATGGTCTGCTTTTTCGGAGAAAGCGCGAGCACTGCGTCCATCTCATGCTGGTACCCGGCCGCGTCTCCGGCGGCAGCAAGGCCCTGGGCGTACATGAGTCGTATGCGCGCATCTGCCGGCGCCGCAGCCACTTCTTTCTGCATCTGGGTCAAGGCGAGCGTGAATGCCGCCTGACGCACATCGAGCGGAACGGCAGCTTGCGATCCGATGATGTTAGCGAAGGTTAGTATCTGCTCGGCTATCTCCTGGGAAGCGAACGAGCCGCTTGCAGCCGTTTTCTGATATTCGGCAAGCGCAACTGCTGGCGTGCCTGCCGACTGCGCCGCATGAATCAGTCCTGAGGACGCGGTCATGCCAGGAACGTTCACTGCCCATACCACGGCAATCGTGCCGACGAGCGCGACCGGTGCACCGAGCGTGAGAAGTGCCGACGAGCCGGCCTCGGGCGCGCGTTCCAATGCCGGTATCGGTCGGGCGCTCCGATCATGGGCCATCGCGAGAACTGCTGCCAAGAGCACATAGCTGAAGAGGTTATCGAACGCAGAAGCCGCTTGTATCGCGTAGCCTGCCAGAATGCCGAGGAATATGAACTTCTCTGCCTTCGTCGCGTCCTTCTTATAAAAGGAAAGTACGGCGGCGATAAGGAGCGCGAGGAACAGCAGCAGCGCAGGGGCGCCTCCGGCGACGAGCCAGTCGAGGTAGGTGTTGTGCGCACGGTCGAACCACGGCTCCTGCGCATACAGCGACGGCTTGTAGAACTTATTGAATACATAGTTGTAGCCCTCCTGGCCCCAGCCGGTCACCGGCCGCTCGAGGAATCCTTCGTATGCCATGCCCCACAGAGTCGCGCGCACCTTGAGCTCGCCTGCCGTGAACACGGTCGCAAGGCGCGCCAGAGTCGGCTCGCTCCGCACGAACGCGCTGTCGCGCCCGACAAAGAGCGCGCCGGCTATGGCGATAAGCGCCACTATGGCACCGATGGCGACTTTCCGGCCGGTGCCTCCCGAGCGCGCCGCCCACAAAAGCGCGACGAGTCCGGCGGCGCCGAACAAGCCGATGAGCGCGCCGCGCGTCGCAGTCGCGAATATGATGATCACCTGCACGCCAGCGAGCGCGATAAGCGCGTACCGAAGCCAGCCCTTCGATTCAATGGCCTGCCACACGCCGACGAGCACGGTGAACATGAGATACACGGCGAGATATATCGCGTTTCCGAACGATGCGTCCGCGCGCACCCCGCCCTGATGAATCTGCGCGAAGCCGAAGATCTGCCAGAGTCCGTACACGGAGACGAGCGCGGATGCGCCGAGCACGGTGAGCCACCACTTCTTCCAGAGCTTCTCCGCGGAAAGCACTGAACCGGCGATGAGGAAGAAGACGAACGTATGTATCATCGTGACCCATCCATCCATGCGCTCGTAGTTGCTCCAGAACGCCTTGTGCGGATTCGCGGCGAACAAATCGGCGACGAACATCCAAGCGACGAACGCTCCGTACAAAGCGAGCGTCCAGGAGAAGCGCGGACGGTACTTCTTATCGGACAGGGCCAAAAGGAGCCAGGCGCCGGCGCCTATCTCTACGAGAATGCGGAACGCAAAGCCCTTGCTCGTGATGAACGGGAAAAAGAACGCGTTCGATACGAACAGCGGGATGAACGGGATGAGGAATAATACGCCTAACACGGCCCAGCGGGCTGCGGATTTGAGTGCCATATAAAGGAGACTATACCACCGGCTATGCCTAGGCCGGAACTCTATGCTGGGAGCGCGAAGATAAGCGTCCGCGGCGCGAATGCGGCGAGGATGTAGCCCCGCCCCGCCAGGTATCCGTACGCGCGGCTTTCATGAGGGGCATCGGCGCGAAAGTCGTTATCTTCTATTGCTATCGCGCGCGGCGGATAGGTCCAGTCATAGCTCTCCAATGCTTCGATATCCATGCCTTCAATATCGATGTTGAGGAAGTCGACGTCCGTCACGCCCGCGTCTTTCATCACGTCGCGGAGCGGGCGCACGAGCGCAGTCTCAGCCCCGAGATACGCGGAGCGGTTCTCCTGCTTCCAGCGGACCGCTTCCTCTTCAGAAAGCGTGTTGTACGCGCCGTCCTTGAAGCGGTGGTACGGCAGTTCTCCTGCCTCCTTGCCTATCGCCGCGTTCACGAAGCGGTCGCGCGAGCGCATGCACGCATATAAAGGAGCGAGCGAACGATTCGGGACGATGACTATCCCGCGCCAGCCGTTTCGATAGAAGGCGTAGGTATTGGAATAGAGGATAGGATGATAGGCGCCGACGTCGACATACACGCCTCGTTTCTTCCGGAGGATTGAGTCAACGAGGAGGTCTTCCCCGTCCTGGCTGTAGGAGGTTCGCACGCCGCGGCCGAGGACGAGCTTTGCGACTGTGCGTACTATAGAAAGAAAAGCTTCCATTGCGCTCATTTATAGCATGTCTCAACCGACGCCTCGCCTCCTCCAGAGAAGGCGGTATGATGAGGCGGATGTCGTCAACACTGCGCGATAAGGCCCATTCCATTCTCCGGTGGAGCGAGCGCTATACGAAGACCGACATGGTCTATCTTGCCGGAATCGGCTTCTGGCTTGCGGTCGG
>CAYWQN010000006.1:0-38459 GCA_964460875.1 uncultured Candidatus Saccharibacteria bacterium
ATCGTCTGGAAGAGTTTGAGCAATATCGATGGCATTCTTTGCAGGAATAAGTATGGAGAATGGTTCTACCTTTCCTGAAACTGATACTTTTTTCTCCGCAAGACGGAATGAGTCGGTCGCCACCGCCTTCACTACCCCACCCTCAGCAGAGAGGAGTATAGAGGCAAGCTCGGGGCGTACTGTCGAGGGAGAGGCACAGCTCGCCACAGACTGTATAAGATTCCGTAAAACAGTTCCAGGGAGGGTAAATGAGGTTTTAGACGACTCTGGTACTGAAAGGGTTGGAAAATCCTCGTAGGGAAGGGTTTTTATTGTGCTTTGTGCAGATCCGCTCTTTATAAGTGCAGTGTCTCCGGTCGCTTCTATGGTGAGTGCACCGGTTCCTGAGAAAGAGGAGGTGATTTCTTTAAGCACAGTAGCTGGAAGTGCGATATTGCCAGGAGTTTTCACCTGGCCTTCTATAGTGAGATCGATGCCGGTTTCAAGATTCGTGGCGCAAAGGCGAATTGTTTCTTTTGTTGCGACTATGGCGATACCACCAAGGACGGGGAGGGTTGCTCCTCGGCGTTCTGCAAATCGAGAAACAATCCCCATCGCTTCTCCTAGTATTTTCTTATCTATAGAAATATTCATATACGAATACTATTACTCTTGTGGATATGGGGAAATCTATTACCACCCCGTATTTCCTCAATATTTTTGGTGCGCACCTTTACAGAAGCTGTTGAAAACCCAACCCTCAACCCTAGGATAGTGCGGATAAGAATTTTCACCATACCCACTATTCGTGAAAAACTTCCTTCTATCCCTGGGTTGTTATGGAAGTTATACATATCTTTTCAACAGTTATACCAACAGACCGCGGATATCCTGTATCTCTTTTGCGAGTTCAACATCATCCACCACCTCACGACGCACCTTCTCACAGGAGTGGATAACGGTCGTGTGGTCGCGTCCGCCAAGCTTTGATCCTATCGTTGGATACGAGACGGAGAAATCCTCACGCAGGATATACATAATGACTTGGCGCGGCCGCACCACCTCCCTTCTACGAGTCTTTTCGTAGATTGATTCCTCATCTATGCCGTAGAACTCAGCAACCTTCGACACTACATGCTTCACTGAAACGGATTTCGTCGGTCGTGCGAATGATCGGAGCGACTGACGCACTTCAGCGAGGTCTGGGGCCACACCCTTCACTTGTGCGTGGCACACCAGTGAGTTGATGATGCCTTCAAGTTCGCGAATTGAGCCTGAAACAGAGGTTGCAACATGTTCTATGACGTCTTCCCCGAGGGTGACGCCATGCATAGCGGCCTTTTTCCGCCCTATCGCGATGCGGCTCTCGGTATCAGGCTCTGCGATATCCACAGTCATGCCGCTTGAGAGGCGTCCGCGGACACGATCGGCGATATCAGGGATGTTCTGAGGCGCTCGGTCTGAGGAAAAGATAATCTGCTTGTTGTTGTCATGGAGGGCATTAAAGAGGTGGAAAAGCTCTTCCTGGGTCTTTTCCTTCTTCGAGAGGAACTGAATGTCGTCCATGATGATGAGGTCGTACTGGCGGTACTTCTCCTTGAAGCGGTTGGCAGTCCCTGAGCCTATCGCGTCCGTGTACTCCACAGAGAACTTCTCCGACGTAAGGTAATACACCTTCCGGGTCGGATAGAGCTTCTTGAACTGGTTCCCTATCGCTTGGATGAGGTGCGTCTTGCCGCGTCCGGTGTCTCCGTAGACGAACAACGGGTTATACGTGATGCCAGGGCGCTTTATGGCGGCCATAGCGGCGGTGTAGGCGAGCTCGTTGAAGGAACCCACGACGAAGGTATCGAAGGTGTAGCGCGGGTTCAGATTGTCGCTCTTATTAATGTAGAACTCATCGAGGGGGAGCTCCTGATTCTGGCGCTCGCGCTTCTCTACTTTCGGCTTCCGGGCGTCTTTTACGATGAGATATTCGATATTCCGGTACTCATACGAGACGGAGCGCAGGATTTTAAGGAGAAGCGCGTTGAATTTCTTCAGATACCAGTCGCGGAAGAATTGGCTGGGAACGCCTATATACACGATTCCCTCTTCTATCTTCACTATGTGGCTTTCTTTGAACCAGGTGTTGAAGTTTGCGGGAGATATGGAGTGCTCTACCTGCGAAAGTATGTATTCCCAAAGTTCATGCGGATCAGAACGATTCATCGTGGGCGTATTATACGCGTCCAGGTATGAAGGGAAAGCCCGGTCGTTCCTTGCCGGGCGGTGGAGAACTTGGTACTATCCTGTTGATAACTATTCAGACCTAATTTATGCCAAAGCGAACCTACCAGCCGAAGAAACGAAAGCGCGCAACCACGCACGGATTCCTCGCGCGCAAGAAAACCCCATCCGGAAAGCGCATCGTGGCGGCTCGCCGCCGCAAGGGCCGCAAGTCCCTCACGGTTTCCTCGGAGAAATAACTCATGCTGCCCCGCCGGAGCCGCCTTTCGAGGGCTAGCTTCCCGGGGCCCCGGGCCGGATTTAGGGGGTCAACTGCTCACTTCTCCGCTGTGTGGGGGCCTTCCCTGCATGGAGGAGGGGCTGCGGCGGTCGTTTCAAAGAAAGTGGCCCGCCGTTCGGTCGATCGCCACCTCCTGAAGCGCCGGATGCTTGAAGCCATGCGTCCCTATGCCCTCCCCGGGCGGTTCCTGGTGGTATATGCCAAGGGTGGGAGCACCACCCTCCCCTTCCGGGCTGTTGCCGAAGAACTGCAGACTCTTTTAGCTAAAACCACACATCACGCATGACGTCCCTATTCCACAACCTCGTCTACCTTCCGATATACAACCTCCTCGTATTCCTTGTGGATGTGGTCCCGGGCGGCGACGTGGGGCTTGCGGTCATTGCGGCAACGCTTGCCGTGAAGCTCGTGCTGCTCCCGCTGTCCCTTTCTGCCGTACGCACTCAGCGCGCGATGAAGCTCCTTGAGCCGGAACTGAAAGAGCTCAAAGAACGCCTGAAGGATGATAAGGAAGCGCAGGCCCGCGAGATGTTCGCTCTCTATAAGAAGAACAACGTAAAGCCCTTCGCGAGCATCCTGATGCTCTTCATCCAGCTTCCTATCCTGTTCGGGCTCTACTATGTCTCTCGCGCTTCTCTTGCCGAGCCTGACCCTGCGCTGCTCTATTCATTCATCCACGCGCCCACGGTGATTTCAACGATGTTCCTCGGCATATTCACACTCGTGGGCTCTAGCCTCATTCTCGCGATATTTGCCGCTGCGACCCAGGCATTCCAGGCGTGGTACGCCATCCCGGTGCCGCCCAAGTCCACCAGCAAGACGCCTTCCATGCAGGAGGACTTCGGCCGCGCCGTCGCGCTCCAGGCACGATTCATTTTTCCGCTCCTCATCGGCGCCATCGCCTACACCTCAGGCGTGCTCGCGCTCTACTTCGTGGCATCAAACCTCTTTATGGTCGCGCAGGAATTTGTCGTCAGAAAGCTGCATCCGCAAACGGCTGCCGTAGTCGCATAGAGACAAAAATCCTCCGCGCGGAGGATTTTGTATGTATCTAGTCCAGGTGTTCGGCTACAGATCATAAGCCCATAACGAGCCGTCGCGTTTGTTAGTAAATATCAGCGCATCAGCCTTCGGATCAATAGCGAGCGACACGCCGTCGACAGGGGTGTTCGCCACCGCGAGCGGGTCGACGATGAGAACCGCCGCACGCGCAGCAAGATCTACTTTCCAGAAGCGGTCGGAATAGCTCACGGTCCCCTGGTACCAGGAGTCAGGCCAGGTGCCCGTCATGGTGCGCGGGATAGCGCAGTACACTGCGGTCTCGTTCGGCGCCCACACGCACTTCTCCGGAAGCGCTGCGACCGGAAGCGAGGTTATGGCGCGTGTCGCAACATCGATAACGCCTGCAGACACGGTGTTGCGCGAGACATAGCTATACAGAATCGATTTTCCAGACGGACTCGGAAGAAGCGTGAGGCCTTTCAGCGGGCCGATGACGCGTTCGAATGCGCCGCTAGCGCTTATGACAAAGCCAAATCCGTCTGATTGTGCCGAGGCCTTGGTGAATGCCGCATAGCCCTTCCCTGCCGGGAAGAGGCGCAGTGAAGAAAGGTTCGAAGAGAAGAGCGTCTTTGCATTCGCGCCGTCGATGCGTGCGATGGTTGCTATAGAGCCGGTCGTGCTCGGAAGAAGCGTGACCACGGTCGAAGTACCGGAGACGATGACCTGATCGAGTCCGCCTTCCAGGAAGTATCCGCCGTCTTCTCGCTCAGTCGGGAGCGCATAGGTGTCGATGCGCTCGCTCCCGTTTTCGGTGGTGGTTAGGAAGCGCAAGAATGCGAGTGCGCCGTCGCCCGACCAGCTCGCCTCCTGTATGCCGGGAAGGGTGCGATTCGAGATGCGGGTGAGCGTGCGCTTATTAAAGCGGTAGGCGAACACATTGCCGCTCTCGCGCTCTGCGTAGCGGATTTCTGTATCAAACACCGTCGTGGAACTCGTAGCCGTTGAAGTTCCGCTCCCCGTGGTCGTGATTATTTTTTCGGAAATTCCGCGCGCGAGAGTGCCGAGGGCCACGGGGCCTTCCGTAATCCGTACGAGGTTTGGTGCTACCTCATCACCTGCTTGGCTTTCGACGCCGGTTGTAGTATCGCCGCCTGCCGGTGCATCCTGCCCTTCCCCGAATGGGTTCTGTGTCGGGCTTACAGAAATCCCGGGAGTCTTTGGTGCAAAAAAGAAGAAATACACCCCCAGCGCAATGAGGATGAGAACAATTGCGGCTCCGAGTATGGCGAGGTTTCGGCGCATGGCTAGTGCTGGAGCGTCTGCACGTCAGGGCAGAACGGAATATTAGCGCCCGATATGAGACGCATCTGACCGCTCTCCTGGTGGCAATTCACCATGGTTATCCAGCTGGCGCGCGCCGCCTCATCAGCCGCAGTCGCCGCAGTGCAGGCGGACTGCTCGGTGAAACTTTCATACGCAGCTTGGATGCAGGTCTGCCCTGCAGTGTTATTCAGGCGCGCGGTGCCGTACTGGCCGCCCACGGTGGGTATGCGGATGAAATAACTGCCAGGGCTCCCGCCAGGGCCTGCTTCTTGAGCGGCGTTCGGGTCGGCCGCGCGGCACGTGAAGGCGCTCGAGTGCGCCTGCGGCCACGCATGGAGGCCGTGCACTTCGCAGCACTGCTTGAAGTCCGGCTGCACGACGCTGTTCTCGGTCTTCCCGAGGTCGCCGCAGGCAGCGGCGACAGCAGGGTCATAGGTCTCGATAGGGGCTGTCTCAAGGCCCGCCGTACTTATATTGAGCGTCAGTATCCGTGGATCGATGATACCGAACACGAGTGCGGGCGCGAGCACCAGCACGAGACCGAAGACAGCGAGCGCGATATGGTGCTTGGCTTCGCGCTTTTCGGTCACGCTGTCGCCAAGCATGTAGGTGATGCCGCCCTGGATAATTTTCAGCACTGCGAGCACGGCAGCAGCGCCGATGCAGATCTTATACAAATCATTAAGGAATGCAGGGAGGTTGGGCGCCTGGCCTCCTTGCGCGACACCCGGGATGCTTGTAAGTGGTATGAACTGCAGGCCATCCTGCTGATTCGGGCCGGTATCTTCAGGCTGGGCCGTGTCTGTAGGCTGCGTTTGGCCCTGCTGCTGAGCGGGCGTCTGGTTAGCAGGAGGTGCGGTTTCGCAGACCTGAGTTGTTTGATTGCAGACCTTGCCCTGCCCGCAACCAGCTGGGGGGCATGCAGCAAACGAGACTGTCGGGACAGAGGCGAGAACCATCCCCACGAGTACAAAACTGAAAATGAATCGCTGAATCATAGGCCGAATATTCCGGTTGAGCGGGTTTTCCCGAATTGTACCGTGAAGCGGGCCTCCGCACCGCTTAACGCGCCCCCTTCCGCGCGGGCGCTTATGAGCGCCGTGCCCGCGGTTGACCCGGTGGTGCGTACGGTAAGGTCAGGATCCGTGTCGTTGTCGGTACCGTTCAGGCTCCAGTTGATTCTAGGCATCGAGGCGAAGAAAAACGGCACGGCGTGGAACGTCTCCTCGCTTTCGGTGAGCCCGAGCGTGCCGGTGAGCGCAGTGCCGAAGTCGATGCCGGACAGCGGGTCGTTCCGATAGATGCGCATCACCGGGTCAACAGGCGTCACCAAGGTTCCCGCCTGCGCCACGAGCGATTTATCCTGGGTTGATACAGTGACCGTAATGCGCGCATCGCGATAGCGCACTGGCGCCGTAGCTGAGAGCACGCTTCGCCCGATGCCGGACTGCGCTTCAAGCACCCGGTCGCCGAATTTCCAACTGTAGACGAGGCTTCCTGCCGGTATTGCAGTTCCTGCGGCGGTCTTGAAGTTCGGAAGTGCTACAAGGCGCACTGGCGCTTCGGACGCTACCATGCGCGCGCCTTTATAGAACGGCGGTACGGTCGAAGACGGTTCAAGCATGAGCGACACCTCTTCCGGGTATATGGTCAGGCTTCCTGCGTGCGTGCCGGCGGCGTCCGTGACCTTCACGCTGATTACGGTCTTTACGCCCGCTCCCCCCACCTGAAACGATGCGCTCCGTGCATTCTCCCCCACTACCTTGCCATTTACCGAGATGACTATAGTGCCGGCGGAAAGATCCAGCTGGGTGCTCGACACCGTTGCTGTCACGGTGTCGTACGGGCGCGGGAACTGCGGCGAAATGCTTACAGTTAACTCATCGCCTGCGCTGAAGTTCTGCGCATGGACTATCGGGGCGCCAAGAGGGGCCAGCAGAATCGCCATGGAGAAAAAGAATGCGAAGCGGCGCATACTGCTAGTATAGCGTGCGTACGTGCCGTACGCGGACTGCTATGGGTATTCTCCGAACTACTGCGCCACGTCCTCCCCATTCCCGCTTTGGTCCATGGTGTCTTTTTCAAAGTTGCGCAAAGTCGGCGAAGAGTATCCGACCATATTTTTTTTGCTTCGCTCGCGGTCGACCTGCCGATTTTCGTAGCTTTCATTAGTCTGGCCTAGATACCGACGGCTCGGATTAGATTTTTGATCGAGGTCCATGCGTTTTTTTGTCCACATATCCCCTTCCGCCCTCTTTTCAGGGGTCATGGCGCCTCGGCGTGCCTTCCGGACGGCATTCAGGTCGATGCCGCTATCTTCAGCGCGCACGACGAGTATGAGGGAGAGTACGCCGAGCGTGATTGCGGGGAGCGCATCGACGAAGGGTACAAGCTCCACGACCGTCGAGGCGATGCCAATGATTAGCTTCACTGCCCCGTTCCGGTCAAAATAGCTTACCTTCTGGAACGCGAACCAGAGGCCGAAGACGATGACGGAAACAAAGCTGATGTATTCCGACACTACGACCCCGACCCCCGGGATAATGTTAAGGAACGTAGAGAGGAACTGGAGGACGTCGAACAGGAACGCCAGACCCACCATGAGGGCGGCGATAAGGATGTGGATGCGCTGCGGCCTCTTTTCGCCTTGCGGAGGCATGGCTTACGTTCCGGTCTCCAGCCGGTCTTTTTCGCGCTTTATGGCAAGGAGCTGGGACGGGTCGGAGGTGATTATCTGGTCCTCGGTATAGGACGCCACTATTTTTATCGCTACATGCTTCAGGCCTGCAAAGAAGAGGCCCTCCCCCACTCCAGATTCCAAGAGCAGGAATTTCTCCTCATCAGTGAGGTTAAATATGTCCTTCAGGAGGTCGATGGTGGTCGGCGACTGCTTCAGAAGAAGCTGTATGGATGAGTTCGTGAGAATAGGCTTGCCATAGGGGCTCCGGAGGAAGTCCTCGACGTCCTGCGTGATGGTCGAGACGCCGAGATAGTACTTGCGGCCGCGCTTGGCGAGGCTATAGAGGAAGGAGGCGGTGTCTTCGCTCTTCATCATCCACCAGGCCTCGTCGATGATAAGGAGGCGCTTCTTTAGCTCATGGCGGACTGCGTTCCATATGAAGTGCGTGACGATGTACATCGCGACCGGCTTCAGTTCGTCCTCCATATCGCGCACGGAGAAGACGATGAACTGCTTATTGATGTCCACGTTCGTCGGCTGGTTCAAGAATCCGGCCCAGGTGCCCTTCGTGTACTTCGACAGCCGCTGCACCAAAGACTCTGAGCCCTGCATGCCTGACAGCACGTTCTCAAAGTCAGAAAGCAACGGTGCCTCCACTCCCGTGAAGTCAGCGTCGCCCGTGATGTCCTTCAGCGCGTAGGTCTCGGTGATGGCGCGGTCGACTATTGCATCTTCTTCTGGAGACAGGCCGCCGAGGATGATGCGGAAGAGGGCGGCGAGGTTGGTGATGTTCGGGCGGAGGATGTCCGACGGATTCTCATCCTCTTTAACCGGCGGGAGGTCAAACGGATTGATGTGGTGCTCGGACGACAGCGAGATGTTAAAGAGTCGCCCGCCCGTCGCTTCTGCCAAGGATTCGTACTCGCGCTCGGGGTCGATGACGATGACATCCGTATCGAACATCAGGGAGCGCAGGATCTCGAGCTTTACGGCGTAGCTCTTTCCGGAGCCGGATTTTGCGAACACGACCGAGTTGTAGTTCTCCAAGGAGAAGCGGTCGAAGAGTATGAGGGACGCGTTATGACGATTGATGCCGTAGAGGATGCCGGAGTTGCTCGTGAGGTCGAAGGAGACGAACGGAAATATTGAGGACAGCGGCGAAGAATTGAGCTTCTGATTAACTGCGAGCTCATCGGTCGCCAGAGGGAGCGTTGAGCGGAAACCCTGCTCCTGCTGGAACAAGGCGGGCTTCGTGTAGATGAGGCGGGAGTCGAGAATGCCGCGCACGTCCGCTTCTATTTTATCGAGCTCTTCTTTTGAGTCGCCGTATACGGTGAGGTAGAGACCGACGTCGAAGAGGCGTTCCTGCGCCTGCTGGAGATTGTCGCGGAGCTGCTCAAGGTCCTGGTACCCCGTGTCGAGCATCGGGTCGCGCACGAGCCCTTTGGACTCGCGCTCTGCTATCTGGCTCTGGATTTCGGCAACCTTGCGTTGAAAGTTCCGGAGCGCAGCCTCGGTTTCTATCGGATGTATGAATATGCCGGCATCGAAGACTCGCGGCAGGTTCACGACGGGTGTAAACCAGGAATCAGACAAAAAGCGCGGGTAAGAAATAGTGTAGAAGGTGCGGGCGAACTTCTCGCCGAGCTCGAGCTCGCGCGAAGAGACCTTCAGGGCGGCTGGCGCTATGGTGTCGGCGAGATCGAGGGCGCCCTCGGCATATATGTCTGCCGGAAGCACAGACGGCATCTGCGTAGAAACCTTTGCTTCTTCGGAATGCTTGCGATTGAGGAAGTCGAGAAGTGCCATATTATTTTGGTGGTTGCGCCTGAATAACCGTTTCCTGATTGCCGAGATTGAATGAGCGGTACAAGAGCTCAATGACTTCTTCGGTCCCGAGCGGCACGGCGCGCACGCCGCTCGACGCAAGACTTGAGGACACGAGCGACATGCGCTGTTCGAGCTGTACGCGGTATTCGTCGAACGACTGCTTCAGCCCCTCCGCCTCCGATTTCGGCTTCTGGCCGAACAAGGGCAGCGATGAAGCTACCTTCCCTATCCCGGCCGGCTCGAACGGCACGACGACATAGAACAGTTTCGTCATGATATCGGCGCCTTCGATGAAATTCTTCACGAAGGAAATGTATTCGCGTACCTGTATGCGCATCAATTCTGTCTGCTGAGCCTCGGTCCGTTCTTCAAGCTGCGCCAGGTAGGGCCTGATATCCATGCGGCGCGAGTGTACGACGATTTGTACGGAGAAATCGAGCGTATTAAGGAAGGTTTGGAAGCCGCCGATGACCGCGCGCTGCTCGTCCTCGGACTTCAGCGCGAAGTTAATCGAGGAGCACATCAAGACGCCTCTATACCCTCCCTCCTTGAGGATAATGATGCCGTCGCGGACCTCTTTGACCGGAACGAATGACTGGGCGGGCTTTGCGTCAGGCATACATTATTGCGGGCTCTGTCCCGTATCGCGGACGTCCAAGGACCAGGCGAGCTCCTCAAGCTTTCGGCGGGAAAGCGCCTCTTTCGGCGCTATAGCAGGCGCGGCCGGCATCTCTGAGACGGTCGGTATCGCGGCATGCTTCTCTTTTCTCCACAGATAGAGGCGTTTCCCGAGAAAGTATGAGATGCCTGATTCCATAATTTCGATAAACGGCTTGCCGTTCATCTTGAAGAACGCGAGCGCACCGGCGAGCGCGCCGACGGGTATCGCGATAAGTATCGCGACAAAGAGCGGCAGCATGAGGAACAGAATGGCGATGAGCCCTACCCCGCCAGCGACGTAGATGAACTGCTTAATGGTCAGAGGACCAAAAATCTTATCTTCGACGTCGATGAATTGCGGTACTTGGTACTCCATTAGGAACTAGTATATCAGCCGGAGAAGGCTTCAATTTTTTCGAAGCGTTAAAAACTAATGATGACCGCCTCCGCCATGTCCGCCGCCAGCATGCGCATGTCCCCCTGCCTTCTTTTCTTTCTTATGCCCGCCGTCCCCGTGTGACGCGCCAGCATTATTCATGAGTCCTTTTATGCCGAGGTCTACGTGATGGGAGATATATCCCCATATACCGAAAAATATGCCGGACCATCCGAGGCCGTGGTGAGCGTGATGTTCTGTTGTACTTGCCCCCGAAGCGGCTGACCCTTCTGGAGGAGTTCCGGCCCCTCCGCCCGTGGAACTCCCTCTTGATCCACCTCCTGGAGGTGTGTAGCCTATTCCGCCGCCTGAAGCCCGTCTGTCTTGGTGGGGTTCTTCTGCCTCTGCTGCGTCTTCGCTGGAAGACGGCGATTCCGAGCTATCATCCTCGTCTTCCGCCCGTGCTTGCGCACGCGCAGCAGCCTCGCGCAAGCGTTCCTCGGCAGCGCGGCGCGCCTCCGCAGCCTCTTCTGCGCGGCGCCTCGTTTCCTCAGCAGCTTCATGCGCTGCTCGGTCGGCTTCAAATTTTGCCTCCCAGGTAGCGTGGTAGCGAGGGTTATCTTCCATTTCCGCGTATGCCGCACCGAATGTCTTAAACGCATCCTCACTCCCGGTTGGCTGGTCAGGGTGAAAAATTTTTGAGCCTTCTCGGTAAGCTTTTTTTCTTTCACTTTTAGTGGCGTTTGGAGCAACACGAAGGACTTTGTGCGCGGGCGTTGGTTTAGATTCAGGGTGGGGCGGCGGCGGCCAGTGGTGCATATGCCAAGAGTATACCCGATGCAGGAAGACTATTCTGGAACCTCTCGATAGGGATCGATGCCGTATTTCTGAAGAGTGCTCACTACCTCTTTCTTGTCAGGAGCAGGTATGCGCGGCGCGGAAATGTTCGGCGTCTTATCGAAGGCTGGAACGTCGTTCGGAGGCGTAACGGGAGCAGCCCATTCTTTCGGAAGCGGCGCAGCAACAGGTGCAGGTGCGATAGGCAGAGAGACAGGGGGTGGCGCAGTCGCAGGCGCCACTTGCATGGCAGCTGACGCTGGTGAACCGCCTTTCATGGCCTCAACATCGTGGGCCATAGTGCGCATTGGGAGTTGTGTCTGGGGCGGTACCGGTATGGAAACAGGGGCGGCTGCTGGCATGGCGACAGGTGCTATCGGCTGTAATGTCGGGTTTGGCGTAATCGGCGCTACAGGGGCCGGGGGAGTTTGGACGGGTGGAGTGCTCGGGCGGAGCAGCTCAATGCGCGGCGCTACGAGCGCCGGCGGAGGCAGTACAGCCGGGCGTGCCGGGGGAGGTGGTTCTGCATCAGGCCCTGCAACTACGTCATTCGGGACTGCTGTTGCAGCCTCCTCCGCGGCAACCTTTTCCGCCTCCGCCTGCTCCCTCGCCTGCTTTTGGAGCGGAGCAAAGATTCGATCGTTCATCTCTTGTATAGCTGCGTCTGCTGACTCTTTGGAGAGGCCAAGCTCTGTAAGTTCAGCTTCTACTTGAGCCGGCGGCACGAGATTAAGAAGTATTCCGGTCAGTATGTCAGCGACGCGGGCTGCAGCAGCCTGTGGCAGGTTGTAGTGGCGAGAGAGGTTAGCTACTGCTTCCTCAAGGTCAGGCCCGAGCAAGAAGACACGCGTGGCGTACGGCACTTTTTTCAGCTGGGCGTTGAAAATTGGAGGGGTGATGGAAATCATAGGCTATCCCCAGTATCGCTGGGCATTGAAGCCGGAGAAGTATCGACTCAACACGGCCGCATTGCGGTGCGCCGGGTTTCCGGTCGCAAGCCGTATCGCCTGACGGTCGACCAGGTTATCAATCTTGTCTGCGGCAGCAATCTGGGTGAGGTCGCGGTCGTCGTACGTGCTGATGACGCCCGCGTTCAACAACTCATCGCGTCCGAGCTTTGCCTTGCGCTTCGGCTTCATGGTGAGTGCGAGCCGTGCAGCCTCGGCATCATTTCGGCTTGCAACCGCCTGTTCGACGCGTCCGAGTATGCCGTTACGCGCTATGTATGCGCGCTGGGAAGCGCCGAGCTGCTTGTTGTTCACGAGTGCGTCGTACTGGTCTTCGGATATGAGGTCGTCGCCGTTTGCGCGCTGGCCGTCGATGAGCTGGCGGAACTTGCCCTTGGTGTCGCGCTTGGCGAGGATGACGAGGTCCTCCTTCGACACCTTTCGCACTGCTTCGTGGTCGCGTGCTGTTACGGCGGTCATAAGGTCTTCGAATCGGCCGTCCATATGCGCCTGCTTGGTGGCAGCGTCGAGCTCCTTGCTGTTCATGATCTTCTCGAACATTTCTGGGCTGAGATTCTTTGCCATCGCCCTTACGCCGTTCTTGATTCCGTGGAGCTGCAGCACCTCTTCCTCGCTCAGGGAGTTGAGGTATTCTGCGCTTTCGTCGGACAAGGTACCAGTGCTGCCATGCGCCTCTTCCTCGAGCTTCTGCGTCTTGAGCTCCTTCTCGTACTCTTCCTCGCGCGCCGTCTTCGCTTTTCGTCGCGCGCCGTCGTCGAAGATATGCTGTGCATCCTTGAACAAGGCGTGCTCGGCAGGCGCAGCTCCCGAGGTTATGCCGCCCGCGCCGAGCATACCGGCAACACCCGGAATCCGGCGGATATCCATATTCGTCTTTTCTACAGGAAGAAGACCGCGCATCACCAAGCCGCGGGCCATAGGATTCCGCTTAAAGGGGCTCGCCATGATCGCTTTTCGCAGGCCATATGCGCTTCCGCCCGCAATAAGGTTTGCGCCGCGCGCTGTCGCCCCGAAGACGAAGGAGCTCGCGCTGTTCACTGCAAAGCTCGCTCCGGCGATGCTGAACTCCTTCGCCATCATGAGCGCGCCGATCATGAAGCCCATGATGAGAAGGAAGAGCAAGATGCTTCCCGTGCTCGTGGTGTCTGTCACCGAAAGCGCAGCCGCAAGGCCGTTAGCAGACGCGAGCTGATTCAGGCCGTCGGTCATCTTAAGCGCCACCAAGAGAAGCAGTAAGAAGACGGGAGCGAAGAGCGCCTGGTTTATGAGCTTATCCCACCATTTATGGGCGATGTCCGTGAGGCCCGGTATCGCCATGCCGGCGAAGCCGATGGGAGACGTCACCATGAGGAACGCCAGCACTACGGCGCGGGAAATAAGCATGAAGGCGCCGGCGAACAAGACGACCGCGGCGATGGTAGTGACGAGCGACAAGCCGACGAATTTGAGAATATTTCCCAGCGGATTCGTAAACTGCTCGAGAGCGCCGTTAATGCTGCCCTCGATGCCTCCGGTGGTTTCTATGCCATTATCGTAAACTGACACAATGTTTACACGCTCCAAGAGCTGACCGGCGATGCCAGTGTCCACTACGCATCCGAGCCAATCCGCCCCTTGGTGGCAGCCTTGCCCGGTATTGGTCTGTTCATACAGGGTAGATGCGAGCACATTCGTTGCGTCAATAACCGCTTCTGCTGCGAAAAGACTGAAGTTCAAAAGGACAGCAAAGATGACCAGGTTTGGGAGTGCCTTCTTCCAGGGGTAGCTGTGAAGGTCGAGGATGGTAGAGATGCCCATAAATACAAAGCCGAACAAGAGACCGATGTTCCCAAAGTCGCGAAGTATCCCCCATGCGACGAGCATGCCCGGAGAGTTGCCGAGGTATTTCGCGAACTCGAAGACGAGCACGGCTATAGTCCAGTTGAATACGAGTCCCGCAAGACCGAGGATGAGGCTCGATATCTTGAAGATGACCCACATGAGGATGGCCACCGGCGCAAGCACTCCTCCGAGCACAATGTTAGCGCCAGCTTGGACTACATCAACTCCTGGTGAAGGAGTGGTGTCCGCAGCATGCGTGGTTGACTGAACAGTGGTGTCGTTCGGGTCGTCGGGAACGCAGCGTTCAAGACCGTAGTTCGACCCGGTATTGTTATCGTGCGTTCCTTCCGGGCACACAGCGTACGCCGACTGCGGCAATACAAAGACACTTATGAAAATTGAAAGAAAGAGCGCTGCAAAAAGCGTCCCGCCTATTCGTGAAGTTTTTTTGCTAAACAGTGCACGCATGCCTAGTTACACCCGCTCTGGGCGATTGCATTCAAGCGCGTAAGGAAAGTCCCGGGAGTATCCTGGCTTTCGGTAGTTGCGCACGCCATCTCGCTCCCGGTGGGGAGCGTGCCGGGCGTCACCGGGCATGTGGTGCCTATGGTAGAGCCGGTAGCGGGCTGGCATATGCTTTCTGACGGAGTGTCGCCGCGAAGGAGGCATTGGTAGTCAGTGGTCACTTGCTGCACGAGCGCGCTCTGGGACGTTCCGGTTAAGGACTGTGCCTGCCCGGCGCGCGTGATGATTGAGTCGAGCGCGGCTAGTGCACGGGAAGCCTTCGCAAGCGCTGCGTCTGCCTGCGCTTTTGCAGAGGTAGCAGTTTCGCGTGATGCGGCGCTGCCGAGGCCCAGCGCACATGCTTGGGACGCCCGAGTTGCCGCTTCTTGTAGTGTCTGCCAAGCAGTCTGATAGCTTACCGTGTTGCGGCGTTCATTCTGCGCAACTTCGGTGAAGTTCGCGGAAAGGCTTGCGCCGACGCCCGTGGGCAGGCTGCTTCCGCTGCGGCCCGATCCGCCTCCCCCGCCGCCGCCCAGCAGGCCGTCGCTCCCAATGACGCTCGAGATGAGCTGGGAAGCGAGCGCTCCGAGTATCTGATCCAGAGAGGTCGCAACGGTCAGCTGAAGCTGCGGTTGATTCGCGAGGAACTCCATCTGGCCCGCTATAGTTGAACCAGGAGTGCAGATCTGGCAGCTCGCAGAATGGTCGGCGTCAGAAAGATTTGCGCCCCATCCGTTATCGGCAGAATCCTGGCAATGGCAGCGGTATGACAGGAAGCCCTGCCCCGCATCATATTCATGAAGCCAGTTCTCGAGCGCGGTGTTCGTTCTTCGCGCCACTTCTTCTTCAGTCACAAACTGAGCGCAGTACGGGTCGTTGCCACACTGGCGGGTCATCGCAAACCACGCGTTGAATCCGCCCTGGGAGAAATTGCCCCGGAGAAATGCATTCGGGTCCCTTGAATAGCGATCGAGCGTATACGAAAGGCGCGCAGCCACGGCGTCCCTGCTGTTATAGAGAAGATACCCCGCGCGCGTTGCCCGTACCGCACGGCTCAAAAACGGAGAACTGATCGAAGTGTTTGATTCAAGCTGATCCAGGAAATCAAGCGCGACGCCGTCGGCAAGCTGGCGCATATTGACGCCGAGATTCGTTGCGAATGCCGGCGAGCCGTCAAATCCTGACTGTATCCAATTAACAATGCTGCGCGTCACTGACTGTATGACCTGCTGGGCCGCGATGATCGCTGCACGCTCGAGCACTTCAGTCAGGATGCGCTGCGCATCCCCTATGGTGAAGTTGATGATGCCCACCGCATGCGCCCGCGGCACCGCTACCGGCGCAAACGGGCTCAGTATCGCAACTGCAAGAAGGAGAACAACAGCTTTTCTGAAGAAGAGCGGCTTCATAGAGCGCCATTATTATTGAGTATGCTCATGATAATCGCGCCCGGAGCTCCTGGTGCCGGCGTACCTTCGGCGGTAAGCGCAACGCCCACCGCCTGGAGGGCTGTCCCAAGATCTATCGATGCCGACTGATAGATGCCGATAGAGCCTATGGTGATGAGCGGGTCAGTCTCGTAATCGGTCATTGCAGCCACTGCTTTTGACGCAAGATCTGCTGAGCGGAGGAACGAGAGGTGGGTTGCGGCAAGCGCAGGCGGGACGTAGACGACTGACAGGTCGTGCGCGATGCCTTTATAGGCTGCGGCGATAGCGAGGAGGTTCGCCTTCTGAGAGGAGTCATTCTTCGAAATATAGGCATCGATGACGCTCGCGGCGTCGCGTGCGCTGTCGGGCACCTGGTTGTTTAGGAGCGCTGCTTCTATGCCGGCCGCATAGCTTGCGACAGACGTTCCCGGAACGCTCCTTACGGAAGAGGCCTGATAGGAAGTGGATACGCGCTCTGCTACCCGTGTTTTCGCCTCGTACATCAGGTTTGCAATAAGGGCGCTGTTGTCTCCGGTAGCCCCCTTCCCGGACGTCAGGTAGGTTTCGAAGAAGGATTTGGCAAATTCGTCGGTTGCGGACCCTGGCGTAGGCGCTGCAACCTCGAAGTCGGCATCGGTAAGCGGTTCAGGGGCCTTGGTTTCAGGCGCTTCTGACTTAAAGTGAAGCGCCACTTTCCCCTGAGTTACCGCCTCACTGTCCGTGAGCGCAGCTTCTACCGAATGAGCGTTCTTCGGGTCGGTCCCGTAGAGAGACTCCTGCCAGTCGGCAAGCCCGTCGCCATCCGTATCTTTTTTAGCGTATTCCTTTAATACTGCTTCGGTGGAGGTCGCGCCGACGATGTTTATGTGGAACGGGGATGAGAAATAGTAGCCGGCAGCGATGAATCCTGCGGAAATCAGAAGGGCGATACCTATGCGAAGGGTGCGCGAAGAAGGTGCCATAGAAGTCAAGCAAATAGTACCACGCATATTCAGCGCACCTTCACCTTCTGTGCATTATCCGGAGAGGGTTTTCGCGAGTTTTTGCCAATCAGGGAGCGTAAGATCCTCGGCGCGTGCTTTTTCGGGTAGTCCGGCCGTAGCGAATGCGGCGCGAATAGCGTCGGGAGCAGCGACCGCTTCAAGATTGCGCAGAAGCAGTTTCCTTTTATGCGCGAACCCGGCGTGCAGGACTTCGAAGAAATATGCTTCGGACCCTTTCGTAGAAAAAGTGTCTTGGCGGATGTTTTGCACGGACAACACTGCCGAGTCGACGTTCGGCGCCGGCACGAACGCGCCGCGCGGCACGGTGAATTCGTACTTCGGGGTGCCGTACGCCTTCACGGAAAGCGAGAGCAAGCTCTCTTTTTTCGAGCGAGCAATACGTTCCACTACCTCCTTTTGCAGCAAAAGCGTCATCGATGAAGGCTTATGCGTCGCAGACAAAAACATGCGTATGATTTCTCCGGTGATGTAGTACGGGATGTTCGCCACAAGCGCATAGGGTCCCGCGATGGTCCCCGGGTCGTACGTGCGGATATCTGCGTGAAGGATGGAGAGTCTTCCTTCCTCTATCTCATCCGCGAATTTTCCTTCGAGTACCGGGATAAGTTCTGAATCGGCTTCAACGGCGACGACGTGCGATGCGCGCGCGAGAAGCGGCTTGGTGAGCATGCCGGTGCCAGGCCCTATTTCAAGCACGGTGTCTTCTGCGGAAATCTCTGCAGTCATGGCGATGCGTTCCGCGATGCGGGCATGCATCAGGAAGTTCTGCCCGAGCGATTTTTTCGGCCTCATGCTTCGATGATATCCTCTCCCTCCCCCTCATGGGCGTACTCGACGAGGTGCGCGGCTATATCAGACAGGAACGACGACGGGCTCTGTATGTAGTCTGTGCCGTAAATACGCCGTATTCGGGCGAGCGTGAGGTAGAGCCGGTTCTTGGCGCGCGTTATCGCGACATAAAAGAGCCGGCGCTCCTCTTCGTCGTCGCGCTCCTCGTCGCCCATTCCTTCGTGCGGGAAAAGCCCTTCCTCGACGCCGGTCACGAACACCGTGTCGAACTCGAGACCCTTGGCCGCATGCACGGTCATCAAGGTAACGCCGCGCTTCGCGTCCTTCCGGTCCATCTCGTCCTGGTCCCCCACAAGCGCGACGTCTGCAAGGAATGCGGCGACGCCTTCTTCTCCCGGGGTCTCGTCATGTCGCGACGCTATGGTCGCGAGCTCCTGCGCGTTCAACAATCGCTCCGCATCATCTTCGCCCCCTTTCTCGAAGCCGGCTTTCATGCCGCTCGATTCGATGATGAGACGCACCAAAGCAGATGGTGCAAGCGTCTTCGCCGCTTCGTGAAGCGCTGCTACGGTTTTCTCGAAGGCTTCGACTTTCGCGCGCTCCGCCGGCTTCAGCGTATCGCGGGCGCCGGCTGCGAGCTTGCCGAGCGTCACCTTCCCAATGCCGCGCGAAGGCGCCTGTACGGCGCGCATCTTGTCGGCTTCGCGCGACGGGTCGAGCGCAAGACGCGTCCAGGCGATGACATCTTTCACTTCCTTGCGGTCATAGAACTGTGTACCGAGGAGACGGTACGGGAGTCCTTGATGCAGGAACGCTTCTTCGATGGCGCGCGACTGGAAGTTCGTGCGATACAGGACGGCGATGTCTTCCGGCGCGACGCCCGCGCGTATGCGCTTCGCAGCCTCCGCTGCGATGAATCGCGCCTCTTCTTCTGCGGTTCCGGCATAGTGCACCTTGATGCGCTCCCCCGCCCCGTTATCTGTCTTCGAGTATTTTTCCTTCCGGTTCTTGTTCTTCTCGATTATCTGATTCGCCGCCTCGACGATGGTCGCGCTCGAGCGGTAGTTGTGTTCGAGCACGATAGTTTTCGCGGCAGGATATGCCTTATCGAATTCCAAAAGATTGTCGATGGTCGCGCCGCGCCAGGTGTAGATGGTCTGATCGATGTCTCCCACCACGAAAAGATTCTTGCGATCTCCTGCGAGAAGCGCGGCAAGCTTTCCCTGAAGCTCGTTGGTGTCCTGATACTCATCGATATGTATGAAATGGAAGCGATCCTGCACCAAAGCGCGCACTTCGGCGTCTTTCTCCAAGAGCCGAACCGCCTTGGCGATGAGGTCGTCGAAGTCGAGCGCTTTTTCTGCCGCGAGTGCTGCGTCGTACTTCTGCCATACGTCCGCCGCGACCCGGTTCCGGAAGCTCGCCCGGCCGTGGCGCTCCGCAAACTCGCTCTGTATGAGCCCATCCCCTTTCGCTTTCGATATCTGAGAGAGGACGCCGCGCGGCGCCACCTCCTTCGGGTCGATGCCCATCTCCTTGAGGGCGTTTTTCACGGCGCGTTCCGAGTCGTCGCGGTCGAATATGGTGAAGTGGCGCGGTATGCCCATCGAACGTCCGTAGTTCTCAAGGATTTCCCGGCCCAGGCCATGGAAGGTGGCGACGAACGGTATTGACCCCTTCTTCCAGACTGCGATGGTCTCACCGAGCCGGGCCCCGAGGCGCTCCCGCATCTCCCGCGCTGCCTTATTAGTAAAGGTGACGGCCAGGATCTTCTCCGGCGCTACTCCTTCCCTAATAAGGTGGTAGATACGCGTCGTGAGCACCCGGGTCTTCCCCGAACCTGCGCCGGCGAGAACCGAAATCGGGCCATGAGTCGCTAAAACGGCCTCTTTTTGCCGTTCATTGAGTCCAGAGAGATAATCCATCTCCGTATCATAGCGCGGACTGGCCAAAAGCTGAAAAAATGGCTTAAAATATAGATGAATTTCGTTATCCCCGTCTTCATATTGCCCTCATTGACCCCCGGCCCTCACCCGGTATACTCCCCTAATCGGTAGCACCGACTGGACTCAAGAAATGGCGTATGTAAGCCATTTTTGTACACGAACGACACTCCCTGACACTCCCTGACCTTCTTATCTCAACCTCAAAACAGACTTCCGACGCACCCATTGTGAGCGAATCTCGGAATACATACTGGGCCCTTATCGCGATAGCCGTCGCAGGCCTCGCGCTTACCCTTTTTATAACCATCGTCCCGGTCTCGGTTGACGCATTTTGGCCGTTTGCGAGCGCCAAAGCTCAAGGCGCGGGCGAGCCTCCGGTCCTTCATGACAGCACCCTGGCCCTTTTGGACCCAGCCACCAACATTGACCCGAACCCAAGCAAGGGCGCGACCGATATAGAGATGACGAGCGGATCGGCCCTTCTTGCGAACTCGGGCCCCGACGGCTCCCTGCCGGGCGCTTCTGTCGGCGGCGGCGGGGCGATTTCCGTATATCAGGTGCGCGAGGGCGATTCCCTTTCGGGTATTGCGGACATGTTCGGGGTCTCGACCAACACCATCCTCTGGGCAAACGACATAAAGGACCCGAAGACCATACACGCAGGCGACGAACTCATCATCCTTCCGGTCTCGGGCGTGCGCTATACCGTAAAGAAGGGCGGTACCCTGTCTGACATCGCCAAGCTCTACGATGCAGATGTAAGCGAAATCGCCATTTTCAACGGACTCGACGAGTCTGCGACGCTTGCTGCAGGCGACACCATCATCATCCCGGGCGCCGAGCAGCACACGACCGCTTCTTCAAAGCCAGCTTCCGGCGGGACCAAGAAGCCGTCGTCAGGCGGCTCAACGTCAGTTGCCACCTCAGGCTTCTTCCGCAATCCGGTCCCGGGCGGCCTCCTCACGCAGAACATTCACGGAAATAACGCCGTCGACATCGGCGCGCCGTCCGGCACTCCTATCTATGCAGCAGCCGGGGGCACCGTGATTATCTCGAAGGGCAATGGCGCATGGAATGGCGGCTACGGAAGTTATGTCGTTATCACGCACTCAAACGGCACGCAGACGCTCTACGCCCATATGAGTAAGGACGTAGCGACGGTAGGTGCGAAGGTCTCTGCAGGCGATGTCATCGGATACGTCGGCCGCACGGGAGAAGCAACCGGTAACCACCTCCACTTCGAAGTGCGCGGCGGTACGAACCCCTTTAAGGGCTGCGCCACGATGAAGGTCTGCACCTTTAAATAGCCTTTATAAAGAAACCGCCCCGGCTTACCGGGGCGGTTTCTTTACGTGCAGCTATACTTGACATATATAGGATATGCCGTATGGTTCAAGATGGCATTATCGCCTGTGGTTTTACCTGAAGGGAAGAAAACCATGTGTACTGACCGAGACTATTGCGACAAAGACGGCGCGCTGCGCGTGAAGGCGGATATCGAGAAGTATTGGCTTGAACGCGGCTACCGCGTCGAGGCGAAGCTTGTGCCGATGAAATTCCATGCCGCGATGCGCTCAGCGCGCTTCGACGTGCGCTGCGACGACATCGTCAACGGCATGCCGCTTGCTCGCTGCAAAATCGGCGCCGCGGCGAACGAAAACCAGTCGTTCGACCCCACGCTCCTCGTGACCGCCTAGCCGGCTCGGCGACTACTACGAAATCGCGCCCTATCCCCCAAGGATAGGGCGCTTTTACGTTCATTCGAATCCGAACAAGCCGCGCGGCCTATACTGCAATGCTTCAAGGATATGCGCGGGGAGTACAGCATCGCTCTCCGCCAGATCTGCGATAGTGCGGGCGACCCGCATGACTCGATGGTACGCGCGCGGCGACAGATCGAGCTTCTTCGATGCTGACAGAAGGGCTTCCTTTGCTTCTTCCGTGAATCCCGACTTTTCATCAAGAGCTTTCCCTGAGAGCCTGCCGTTTGCGCCGACCGAGCGCGCCGCCGACTTTTTTCTGGCAGCGACGACTCGTGCACGCACCGCGTCTGAGTGCTCCCCGCCCCCGAGTTTTGCCAGCACTTCGTGCGGAATGTGCGGTACCTCCATCCAGAGGTCGAGACGATCCGCTATCGGCCGGGAAATCTTCCGTGCTTGTTTGGTCGCGGCGCGCACGGCAACTGCGGCGTCCGTGGTGAGCGTATCCGCCGGATTCATCGCAGCGACAATCATGCAGTCAGCGGGAAATGATACGGTGGCGCGAGCGCGCGACACGGTGACGGTCCGGTCTTCAAGCGGCTGGCGCAGCGCCTCAAGCGCACGGGCTTCGAACTCCGCGAACTCATCAAGGAACAGCACGCCCTTGTGCGCGAGCGTCACTTCGCCCGGGCGCGGCACTGCTCCCCCGCCCACCATGGCGGTGTGAGAGATGGTGTGGTGCGGCGAGCGAAACGGCGGCCAATACACTGCGCCGCTTGCGAGCTCGCCGGCAGTCGAGTGTATGGCGGTCACCTCCAGGACTTCGTCGGGGGTCAGCGGCGGTAGGATTCCCGCGAGCGCTCGTGCAAGCATGGTCTTTCCGGTTCCAGGCGGGCCGTATAAGACGAGGTTATGACGGCCTGCAGCGGAAATTTCCAAAGCGCGCTTCGCGCTCTCCTGCCCTTTTATGTCGGCCAGGTCTATTGTAGGCGGAGGAAGTACCGCTAGCGCCTCGCGTGCTTTTGGCGCCAAGGTCGGCGATCCCGCAAGGTGCTGGACCAGCTCCTTCAAGTTTTTGGGCGCGTACACATGCATGCCTTCAGCGAGCTGGGCTTCGTGCACGTTCTCGGGCGGCACGAACACATGCTTGATTCCCGCCCTCTTTGCCGCGACTACTTGGGGGAGGATGCCCCGCACGCCGCGAATCGTGCCGTCCAAGGCAAGCTCGCCTGCGTATAACGCCGATTCCTTTGGGAGCTCAATGTCGCCTGCTGCCGCGAGGTAGCAAAGCGCGAGCGGTACGTCGTAATGCGAGCCTTCTTTTTTAAGGTCGGCTGGAGAAAGCGAGAGCACGATGCGGCGGTTAGTAGCTTTCGGAGACTTGAATCCAGCGTGGCGAATCGCCGCGGAGAGCCGATCGCGCGCTTCTTCGACCGCCTTGTCCGGCAAGCCGACAATGGAAAACGCGTGGAGGCCACGCGTGAGATCTGCTTCTATATCGATGAGTTCGGCGGAGGCGCCTATTGGTTGTGCCGCGCGAAGCGCGGCGTATCCGTGCGTCTCCTTCTTCCTGGGAGCAGCTGCCTGAGGCATTACGGCTGATTGTACACCCGTCGGGATTCACGCAAATTTCAGCCGGTGTTCTTATAATTATCCCAAGCGAACCGCCCCGAGGGGCCGGTTCGCGACTTTATATAGAGGTAATCCAGTACCGGAGCTTCGCGACGCCGGTCTCCGGGTTGTCTTCACGGCTCTCAAGCACGCCGCCGTTCTTTTCAATAATTTTTTTTGAGCCAAGGTTGTTCTCATCGCACGTCACCAAAACCTTTTTTATCCCGAGCTCGCTGGCTTTGTGGAGCGCAAGCTCAAGTATCTTGCTTCCGTACCCTTGTTCTCGCTTATTTGGACGAATATCGTAGCCGATGTGGCCGCCGATTTTACGCAAGTGCTCTGAGAGCTCGTGTCGTATGCTTACTCGGCCTATGTATTCGCCCTTGTCGACAAGCCAGAAGATGGTGCAGGGCACGTATCCATCCGGGAGGTTTTCACCGCGCGAAAAACTTATTTCTTTTTCAACGTACGCTTGAAAATTACTCTCAAGTTCAGGAATCGAAAGATCAGCATATTGCTTCTCCGTTATGTTGACGAGGGCGCCTGCCTGAAACTCGCGCACCGCGGCAATGAATGATTCCTTGAATTCGCTTGTCGGCAGAACCAGCTGCATGACTATTCTTTTTCCGGTTTGCGCGTGAACAATAGTTCTTCGGGGAGACGGAACAAGCCTTCGTCATTCTGCTTCTGCTCGAGGAAATGCGCAGTAAATCCGACGGAGCGCGGGATGATGAAAAATGCATTGAAGAATTCAGCATCGATTAATTGCTTTACTTCTTCTATTGAGTATCCTTCGCACTCGATGAGGATGTCCGTAAACAGTGCGGCGATAACGCCGTCGACGTTCAAGATAAGCGAACCGCTTTTTGCAGTCGTCACTTCTTCTACGGCGCGCGCGAAGTCGTAGTGCGGGTGATTTTTCAAGAGGCTCGCAAACTGAGAAAGAGCGGCGACGCGCGGGTCAGGAATGCCTATGCGGTATTTCTTGTGGCCGATGCCAAGGATGAGGCGGCCCGCTTTCGTTTCCGTTTCGACGTATTCTTTTGCGCTCATGCCGCTTCCCTGCCCTCCCAACCAATTGCGCGCGCCTTCGTTAATAGCGCCGCCGAAGCGCGGGCCTACCGTGAGGAGCCCTGCAACCAGGGACGACACCATGTCTTTGCCGGCGCGCGCCGTGATCATCGTATTTACCGCGCCTGACACCGCGCCGCCGTGATCGATAAGGAGGCTGAATACCGCATCCGCAAAGGCGACGGTGGTCGGCGACTTCGGCGCGCGTCCAAGAAGCGCTGCAAGAATTTTTGAGGCGAAACTTTCCGTCTGCGGCACGAGCTTTCCGTCCGCGACGTAGGTCGGCGCAGTCTCAGTATCTATGACCTCGCGGGTGGAAAGAATGCTCCCCCGGCGCCCAGAAAGCTCGTCAGCAGTTCCCATCTCGGAAACTATATCCTTTCCCGGCGTATTGCGGAATGCAGCGAGAAACTCAGGGAAGGTGTCAGGAGCGATGGCGCCTGCGGCGCGGAGCGCTTCGCGCTTCGCGCGGGCGCTCTCGTCTTTTTTGGCAACAAGCGCTTTCGCGTGCCCGAACTGCATATGCTCGTCGAACGCTTCATCGATGATGCCGGCGATGTAGGCGATGACCGGCTTCGTGAATTTTTTCGACTTCAGGAGTTCCACGATCTCGTACTCGTCTTCACCGCCAAGCTCTCCGAAGTACGCGAGCGCCTTCGTGGCGCCGTCTTCTTCCGCGAGCGCGAGCACCTGAGACAAAGAAGCTACTGGGAAACGGTCCCCGCCTATCGCAAGCGCGAACGAAACACCCTTCCCGCTAGCGGCCACACCGTGAATCAGCTCGTTGGTCATGCCGCCTGACGTAGAGACGACGGCGATGGAACCCTCCTCAGTCAGCTTGCCGGCATCAATTTGTGCCGGGTCGATGCCGCCGATGCCGCCAAGCTTCAAGGCGCGTGGAACCAATATGCCGACAGAAGCCGGGCCGGACAGAAGCTTTGACGCGCCGTATCGCGCAATCATTTCCGTCGAGTGCTTCTCGGGGACGTTCTCTGCGAAGATGGTTCCGCCCAAAGCGTCAGGAAACGCATTGAAAAATGAAACGGTGGACTCGTATGCGCGCCGCCCGCTCTGTACGTTCAGCATCCATCGTACGCGAGACGCGAGCGTGGCAGGCAGGAGCGCTGCCTTCGGGTAGCACGGGATAATGATTTCGCCGCGGCCCCAGAAGCATTTATGCGCTTTCTTGTTTCCCGTAATGAGCGCGAGAATGCTTGGTGATTTTTTTCCGGAAAGATAATCGAAGTCGAGTATCGATTGAAGGATGCGCGGATGATTCCCGAGCACCACGATGCCGTCTTCCCCGCCCCGGATTTTTTCTAGGAGGTTCATGATTTCAAATAGGCTATCGCGTCATCAACTGCCGAAGTGATGACTGCGTCGGATCCGTGGACTGTACCAAGAATTTTTTCCTCAGCGAGGAATCTCTGCATCATGGCAAGCCCCTCTTTCTCGTTCGGCCCTCCGCGGCGGATGAACACGGTTACGCCCGCACCACGCAACGCCTCCCCCGCTTCCTTGAAGGCGTCGATGATGCCGCCGAACGTTGCTTTGACGTCGGTGAAATTAGCGACGCCGCCTGCAATGACGAGCGCTTTCTTTTTCGCCTTTGACGCGAGCACCACGCCGAGGACCTCTTTGGCATACAGATACGTCTCTTCACGGGTCGGGCCGCCGCTGTATTCTCCGTAGTTCCCTATCTCTTTCCCGACCCCGGAAAGCTCCGCCTCGTCAGCAATGACGATGGAGCCACCGCCGCCAGAAAGCAGGAAGAACAGCGAACCGTCAGGATTAATCACGTTGAGTTTCAAAGACGCCGGAGTGGTCGCCGCGAGCGCTTCCACCGCTTCTTCTGCCTCGTGCTTCGCGAGGCCTTTTACGATATCACCCGCACCCCAGTTCTTTGCGAAAAATTGCGCGGCGCTATCGACGAGCGCCGCCGCGTCCAGAAGGTGCGCTTCTCCGTCTTGTATAACGAGCGGATTTATTTCGAGGAATGCGAAGTAATCTTCCTCAAACGCTTTTAGGACTCGCTCAAAAAGCGCTAGCGGGATGCCGGTCTTCTTCGCAACGTCCGTCGCATCTTCCAAGGATCTCAGTAAAAATGTCTCCACTTTTTCCGGATGCTCCTCTATCTCGATGCCGCCTTCCCTGGCGTATAAGACGCGGATGCCGTCGCGCACGCGCTCGAATGAAACGTACCGTTCTTCGCTTGCGTCGTGCGCGAGCATCGGCTCGATGATGAAATTCGTATAGCCTTTTTCGCCCCAGGCGTTGAAGTGTCTCCCTGCTTCGCTCGCGCTCTGATTGAGCGCGACGAGCCCTTTCTTCATGCGTTTCTTGACGCCTTGATCCACTTTCACGACGTACGTGCCCTCTGGAAGTTCTGGTGCGCGCGATGTCGTAGCGGCATATCCCTCGTAGCCCTCGCCAAGGAGTATGGTCTTCGCTCGATGTTCGGTGAGTTTTACGCGCGGCATGGCTAGGACTGAATCATAACAATTCGGCCGTTATCGGCGAGGGTGCCGCGCTCTACGAATCCGAGTTTTTGATAGAGGCGTATGCCGGCTGCGTTATCTGCGTTCGTCTGTAGCCAGAGCGTCCGTCCCGGGCGCAGTCGTGCATGTGCTGCCAGCACGAATCGGGAAAAGTCCGTCATGAGGCCCTTGCCGCGAAACGGCAGGTAGGAGCGTAGCGCAAGCGTGTCTGCCGGCGCGCCTGCGAATTCGCCGAGCACTTCGGGAAGGGCGCTTGGTCCAAACCAGATGACCGCTGCAAGCGCCCCCTCTTTCGTGAGCGCGAATGCGTAGCGCTCTTTTTGAAACCAGTCTTCGTAGGCGCCATCGCAGAAGCGTGCACGGTCAGACGTGCCTTTCATAAGCTCTGCGTCCTCCTGGTCGCAGGAATGGCGTCTCAACTCTTCCGCGAGCGCGCGCGAAAGGCCGAAGACTATGTTGAATTCTTCCCCGGTATCGGAAACCGCTCGCGCAAGCTCGCGCGTCTCGTAGAGTTCCGGGCGCGCAGGCAACTCCAGAGAGTGCGGAGTAATGCGCAGACCCATGAGGCGATGCTAGACCGCTTCCGGAGAAGCTATGGCAGGTGCGACGGGAGCCGCTCCCTGTGCCTGCTCGAGCGTCCGGTATGCGTGTATGCCGGCGAGCATCGATACTGGTCCGATAACGAGGAGTCCGAGGAAGAGCGGGATCATGCCGAGGATGGTGAGGCCGAGTATCGCAAGACCGAGGAGAAGGAGCTTCCAGCGGTTCCCTTTGGTGAGGCGTGCGCTTTCCTTGAGGGCGGCAATCGGGTTCATACCCTTATCGACGACCAGGTAGCCCGTGAATGCGAATGCGAGCGCGGCATAGATGCCTGGAACGACGAGCAGGATAACGCCGACGACGACGATGAGGCCGAGGAGAACGGAAGCGCCGAGGTAGCGCCAGAACGGGGCCGGGCGCCAGAAGTCCTTATACTGCGGGGCCATGGCGCTCGTATGTGCCTTGAGGTATATCGTGATGAGGCCTATATAGAGGAGCGTCGAAACGATGAGAGAGAGAAGGAAGCTCACGATGCCGGGCATCGATTTTTGGACCGACGAAAGAAGGATCTGCGCGAGAGCGTAGATGACGAAGGTGCCGACAAAGAACCACGGGCGGCTCTTGAAGGTGTTCCAGCCGAACGAGAGGCACGATTTTACGGAAAGCGTATTGGTCATGGTGTTAGTAGTTAGCCGTTAAGGTGGGCCTTGCACGTTCTTGCTGCAGGGTCGGCCGCAAGCCGGGCCGCTTCTATTTCTTCGCCGGCAATCATGCAGATGCCGTAGGTCCCCTTCTCTATTCTCTCCAAGGCCGCCAGCACATCGTTATAGCGCGCTTCGAGCTCCTTCAGTATAGCGGTATTCGCTTCATATCCGTCTATCTGATCTGCAGTATCGGTAGCGTCTGCCTCCTGGCCCGTCTCTTCCGGGAGCGCTTCCCAGTCTGCGGGGTTTGCCGGGTTGCGACGCCCGACGCTCCCAAGCTCTTTCTCGAGTCGCGCCTTCTCCTCTTCGAGCACGCCTTTGTATGGTGTGGTGTCTATCATCGGGCGTTAGTCTAGCACACTGGCCCTACTGCGCCCTGGTCGAGGCGAGGCGCTTCAGGAGTTCTGAGAACGCTGCTTCGTCGCGAGCGATGATGAGCGTCTGCTTGTCGCGGTACCCGTAGAGAAGCACGGAGCGCCCCGAAGCGTCGCGCAGAACGCGCACGTCATGGTTGTCGACGACCTCGTCGACGAACGAGACGGAGAATATCGATTCCTCGGTTCGAAGCACGGGTCCTGTGCTCGTGCCGACGGGCTCCTGAACTTCTGCGGGATACGGGGGATAGAACAGCAGCAGATCCGCTGCCATCGAAGGCTCCCAGTCGAGCATGCCGGCGAAGGTGCGTTCGAATGACGCAACACGGAGCAGGAAGAACGGCCGAGTCTCTTCGCCTGCGTGCACGACGCCTACCGTGCTCGCCGCGTCCACATTCCGCAGAAGAATCTGGGGCGCCGGAAGCCCCATCGCGCTTATCAAGGCGCCGCCTTCGGCCGGGAGCGTGACCGTATCCCCTTTCGCGGTCGTGGTCGAGTACGTTATGTATGCGACTGCGACACCGCCAGAAGGCAATGAGCGCGATGCGAGATCGACCAAGCCCTTTTGCAGGTCATAGCTCGTGCCTTTCAGCTCCGCATGCTCGTCCGCGAAGATAAGGGACGGCACAGACGGCGCAATGATTACGGGCGGATGGCCGGTCACGAACGCGAATGCGAAGTACACGCTCGCGCCTCCTGCGAGTATGAGCGCGACGGCGCCGATGATAAGCGGCAAGTAGTTCTTCTTCGGAGAGCGCAATGTAGGAACGGCGGTGCGCCCTTGCGCGTTCTGTTCTGCTGCGAGTATCGAAATCTTCGAGGCTCCCGTCGCTTTCGCTTTTTCCGAGAAATCGCTCTTATACGTATGTATGGGCGCTGGCGCCGGGACGTCTTTTGCGAGCGTGGGTATGCCCGGAGGCGGCGTAGGCCGCGCTGGAGCAGGAGCGCTGGCCGTCTTTGAACGCAGGCGCGCAAGCACCTCTTCGCGCGCTTCGGTGGTCGAAGGCGCATTCGGGATGACGCGCGCGGGGGCTGCGGCGCTTTGTGCCGCGGGCGCAGCCTTGGCGCGAAGGCGCGCTAGCACTGCTTCGCGGGATTCGTCGGTAGACGGGGCCTTCGGAATGATGTCTGCTGGAGGCGGCTCGTATGGCGCCACAGGAGCGGGCGGCGCAGCCGGTGGAGCTGTAGGCGGCATCGGCGCGGGTTTTCGCGCGGGCGCGGGCGACGAAGGAAGTGAGGAGTGCGCATCGCGCGAAAGCGGCGTGTGGCTTCCAGTTAATTTTGCGACGTCGCTTGCATATGTGCGGAATTGCGGCGCAGGCGCCGCACTTGCTCCGCTTCCGGTTGCATCGGGTTCGTCCATGACTAACAGTCAGTATAACCGGCGAACGGACGCCAGAGGCGTCCGTTCGCATTACGCACCGTGGAATGCTTATCCCCGATGTCCGACGAGGAATCGGCGAGGGTCTTCGCACATGTCCGTGAAGGCGTGCGCCGCCTCCTTCAGTTTCCCGGACGATGACTTGCCGAAGGAGATGACCTCCACCTGGCAGCCTTCGTTCATATCTAGGTATTCGATGAGCGGCACGAAGTCGCCGTCGCCTGAAGCGATGATGACCGTGTCGAGTTTCGGAGCCAATTTCACGGCGTCGATGGCAAGACCGACATCCCAGTCGGCTTTCTTTGCGCCGTCTGCGAATATCTGGAGATCTTTGACCTTCGTTTCGATGCCTATTTTGGTCAGGGCGTCGAAGAACGCGCCCTCTTCCCCGCTTTCGGTGGAGATGACATAGGCGATGGCGCGGACCAAGACGCGGTTCCCCACCGCTTCGGCAAGGACGTTCGCGAAGTTCACGCGGGACTTATAAAGGTGTTTGGCGCTGTGGTACAGGTTCTGAGTGTCTATGAAGACACCGACCCGCTGCGCCGGATGCTTGATTACAGGCATAAAAATTAGTTACACGAGAGCTTATTAAAAGCGAATGAATCGCTCATATCAGCTTACCATCAGCCGAAAGAGAAAGCCGGGGGTGTCCCCGGCATCTCTTACTTCTTAAGCCCGAGTTTCTTGACTACCGCGTTGTAGCGGCGCTTGTCGTTCTTCTCGAGGTAGCGCAGGTGCGAGCGACGGTCAGCGACCATCTGGAGAAGACCACGACGGGAATGGTTATCCTTGTGGTTCTTCTTGAGGTGCTTGGTCAATTCGTCGATTTTCCGGCTCAAAAGGGCAACCTGAACATCCGGGGAACCGGTGTCCGTGTCGTGCCGAGCCGAATCCTTAACGACGGCTGTCTTTACGCGCTTGGTAAGCATGATTCCTGCACTCTACCACACCTTGCCAATGAGCGCAAGTATTGTATGGTGAAACCGGGTCGGCTGCGCCTTCGGGCGCAGCTTCCCCATTTTCACCAACCCGCCGACCCTAATGGAGGGAACCAATGGCGAAAGCAAGACTGAAGCGCATTCGTAAGTCCTATATCGCGCCTGACGACAAGGAAAAGAGCTTCCCCCGAAAGGAACTCACCTGGGCGGTCGCGGAAGTGGACGACGGATTGCAGGGCGAGCTTGGCGTCTATCGGATTCTGGCCTTTGACGTGAAGCCTGAAACGCTCGCGGCGCTCGCGGACAACCACTTTTCCTTCGATCCGAAGGATATCAAGGGGTTCGATCCCGACGCGCAGGCGACGTTCGAAGGCTGGGGGTTCGAGGACGCGGAAACCGCCGCCGAGCTCTTCAAGATCCTGAAACTGCTCAGGATCACGTGCTGGAGCCTCGAAGTGCACCGCTAACGCGGTCGCCTCTGAGGACGGTGAATGTGCGGCTCGGAGCTACGACGCTCCGGGCCGCATTTTGCATAGAATAATGTGCGAAGTGCCGCGGTATACTTTTCATATGGACGCCGCCCAGATGAAACGTCAGTTCCTCGAATATATCGAGATAGAGCGGGGGCGCGCGGTGAAGACCATAGAGAACTATGACCACTACCTCACCCGCTTCTTCGCGTGGGCGGAGATTAAGGACGTTTCCCAGATTACTGAGGAGAAAATACGCGAGTTCCGCCTGTGGCTGAACCGCCAGCCGGGCGTTTCTGGCGCCATGAAGCGCCGCACCCAGAACTACTATCTCATCGCGCTACGGGCCTTCCTCAAGTTCCTCAGGAAGCGCGAGATACCCTGCATCTCTCCGGAGCGCATCGAGCTCGCCAAGCTTCCGGAGCGCTCCTTGGACCTCATTACTACGGTCGAGCTTGAGCGTCTCATTGGCTCCGCTAAAGGTTCTGAGGAAAAGGCGCTTCGCGACCGCGCCATCCTCGAGCTCTTCTTTTCCACCGGCCTTCGCGTCTCGGAGCTATGTTCGCTGAACTCCGACATCGACCTCACTCGCGACGAGCTGTCGGTGCGCGGCAAGGGCGACAAGGTGCGGGTTGTCTTCATCTCCCCTTCTGCCAAGGAAGCGGTGCGCGAGTATATAAAAAAAAGGAAAGACATGGAAGAGGCTCTTTTTGTGAACGTGTCCGCGGTTGATAAGACGAGCAAAAAGAAGCCGGCCCGGCTGACACCAAGGGCGATACAGATGATGATTAAGACCTACGCGGCAAAGGCCGGCATTACCAAAAAAGTTACCCCGCACATCCTCCGCCACTCGTTCGCCACCGATTTGCTCAGTAATGGCGCCGACATACGCTCCGTGCAGGCGCTTTTGGGTCACGCCTCCATCAATACCACCCAGATATATACGCACGTCACCGACGCGCATCTCCGAGAGGTCCACAAGAAGTTCCACGGGAAGCGTCCTGCCTAAAACCCCCACTCTTGCGGATTTTGGCATGCGTGCTAGGATTCTGAGGAATGTTAGTGAGAGGGTAAACGAGCGTGCGGGACTGCGGTATGAGTCCTTGTGCTTATCCTGCAGCCCGCCTTTCGGATCATCGAGTTTTTCTCGACCCGCATGGCACTCTCTCACAGGGGGCGAAAACATTCCCTGTACTTTCCGCTCCATAGAGCAACACCCGAGGCACCTCTTGATAGGTGTCTTTTTTCGTGTTATTATTGCTCTAACGCTGGCAACAGCGCAGATGCGGGAGCATGGAATGCAACAGAACCAACCCGAATCCGATTCAGGCGAAAGCCAGAACGAATCGAAAAAGAAAAAAAGCACGTTAATCACGAAGCTGAGGAAGTGGTGGATTGAGAGCAGGAAAGAATCCGTCCTCGCGGACGGGTCGTCGAGCCAGGTCGAGCGATTCATTGATGCTGCGAAGCGGTGGGGCCTCGAGCGTACTATCACGCCCGCGGATTATGCCTACTGCCTCACGGGCGAGTACGAAGGGTTCATCCGGCGACCGGTAATCCTCAAAAAGGATCGCCGGAAGCAGAAACGGGTGCCCGACCGAATCAATGCATCCAATCTGGTGATAAAGGCGCGAGCCCGATTCACTGAGCGGATGCGCAAGGACATCTTGGACGTCATCTTGTCAGGCCGGCCTGGCACGGTCGCGCTCGAGCTCCTTGAAGATCTGGCGTACTGGGAATTCAAGCTCTCGGCGGCGGGACACCTGTCCCTCACCCGCCACTTGATCTTCCATTACAACCAGCATGTTCAAGGCCTCTCGGGCCGAGCGCGTCGCCGCGAAGACCGGTCAAAGGCGGAGAAATTCGTCCCGACGAACCCGGATCTCCCGACCTTGGAGAGCTGGGTACGGATGTACTGCGATCGCCCGCTTCTGGGCTGGCTCTACACCATCCACCCTTCGCTTGCAAAAGAAAGGCTGGAAAACTTCCAACATGGAAAGAGAGCTTCGTGAACTCAGAGCGCTGCCAGTATCCCTGGCGGCGCTCGCTCTTTTATATACTCAGCTATTTCCGCGCAGGTCGCACATATATTGACTAATCGATAAAATTTATTATAATGATTATCTCGCAACCAAAGGGAGAGTCGGATGCCCGACAGTGAAGCCTTAGTCCCTCGTCAATTCTTCAACGCTGAATTCGTCGCCGAAGCGCTCGAGATCACGAAAGAAGTCATCGGGGAAGACCCCACGGTGCTGCTTTCGCCAGACATCATCTGGCCGTACTTCGTGGCAACCGAGGGCGCCGAGCACATGACCGTGCGCTGGTACGTGCATGACTTCCCGAAGCTGGTGCCGGTCGCCTCAGAAGGCGCCCCGCCGCTCGAGATCTTCAACCGTACGCAAGGGTGGGTCAGGGAGCGCTCGAAAGCGCTTGCACGCGCCTACGGCGCCCTGCTCAAAAAGCACGGCGCGCCGGATGGCACCTGCGTTTCTGTCGACGGCTTTCTGTTGCCGCGGGAGAACAGCGCGCTGTTCGAAATCGGAAAAGAAGAATAGGAGGACAGATTGCGATGCGCGCTCGGCCACACTTCGGCCGGGCGCGTTTCTGCATCCTTTACAGGCCCGGCTGGACTTTCCAGTTCTGTTCCACTATTGATACGGTCGCCGGCGTCGTATATCCCTTCTCTTCCCTGAATTTCCTTACTGCTGCTACTGCTTTCTCGAGCATGGCCGCCTTGTCTCCATTTGGTATCGCGAGTGGGCCAGAATCTATATAAATTTCTATCGGGGTCGCGCCTACCGTAATGTAGTTCGGACGCGCGTAGACTGACTGCTCTTCCAGAGGGCGCTCCGAGACATCGGCAGCTATCTGATACATTGCGTTTGCGAGCGCACGGATTTCGTCCTCACTCACATTCTTTTCGTAATCAATTCGTACGACAGGCATAGTTACTTGGTTAAATCGTTGTACATCTTCATAAACTCTTCTGGTATTTGCACTGAGTCGCTACCATCAAGCTTAAGATTTTCCAGGTCGCCAAGCTTGTAGGGCGGATTACAAACTTCTGCGAGCCGGAAACCGGCCGCACCTGCCTGCCAGAAAATGAAGCTACCTTTTCCATAGGAAACACTCGCCCCCTCCCCGCCCGTATAGTCCGACACTTCCATTTCCCCGTTCGGTCGCACACACACGAAGCGTCCGCTCCCCTCGATAGCATAATCAGTGATTGAACCGTCGCGCTTCACGTACTGCGGCGGTGTGAATTTCCCGGGCTCTATCCATGTGAGGGCGAGGTCCTGGCGCTCCGCAAGTGCACCATCGGCAAATGCATACACCTCCACGTGGTAGCCGAAACCTGGCTCCGTATCTTCGGCTTGGATATGTTGAATCTGAAGCGTTTCATTCCCTAGCCGGATTTCTTCGAACTTCGGCCTCCCTTCAAAGTCTTCATTCATAGATTCATACTATCAAACGATATTTTGCGGCGTGCCTTTTACGAAGGCTTCCACGTTCTCTACGATGCGTCCCGGCAGGCGTTCGGTAAGCGCGTCTTCGGTGTACACGCCTATGTGCGGCGCAAAAACTACAGAATCAAGTTTGAGGAGAGGGTCATTTTCGACGCACTGCGCAAAGTCGAACGCGGCTCCATAAATTTTCCGTTCCGCGAGAAGCTCATAGAGCGCATCCATAGCAATCACATCGCGTTTTGCGACGCTTATCAGTACTGCTGAAGGTTTCATGAGTGAGAGAAGCTCTGGGGTAAGAAGTCCGTGCGTTTCTGGGGCGTATGAGACCGTGATTGCTATCACGTCGCTGGTGCGCACCAGCTCTTCGAGTTCGACCAAGGGCACACCTTCCTTTTGCGTTCGATTCCAACCAACGACGTTCATGCCGATTCCCTGCGCTATCGCCGCGACTTCGCTTCCTATGGCGCCAACGCCAACTACGCCGAGCGTTCTCCCCTTCAGGTCGTACCCTATAAATGCCTTCCCTTCCTCGCTCGTGGGTTCAAGCTCGACTTGATTTGCGCGGTAGAAGCGGTCGCCGCGCGATATCTGGCGCACCGACGCGAACATGAGGCCGATGATGAGCTCAGCCACCGAACGGGTCGCGTACCCGGGGCAATACGCCACTGACACGTTGTGCGCGCGCGCTGCGTCGAGATCAACCATGCGGAATGCGGTCGTGTTCAAGGCGAGCAGCTTCAGGTTCGGAAGAGCTTCGAAGAAATCTTTATTGAAATCGACGAGAAATCCGTCTCCAAGCACGACCTCCGCATCAAGGCATCGCTCGACCGCGTCTTTGGTAGTCAGGGTTCCGTCATACACCGCCACCTCGCCGAGCGCGCGAAGACGGTCCAGATGTGCCGGCGCGAAAAATGAGTCGTTAAGGATGACGATTTTCATTTTTTGAGTGTACTACTTCACTGGTACGTGCGTCTCTACTTCCGAATGGAACGGGAGCGCCGGCGCGTTCATAAAATAGACTACCGCCCAGCGCGCAGCGTCATCTGAGACGGTGTCTCCGGACGCCTGCACGACGTCATGCCACGCTGCAGGGATGCGGCCATCGGTGAGTGTCGTGAAATGGAGTGCGGGGAAGAAAAGTGCGGTGCGGTCTTGGTGCACCACGGGCACCAAGGTCGCGTCATCTTTCCCTATCCGCAGCCCGGGCGCGCTTTCTGCGAGGGCGAGCGTGGATGCGCCTCGATCATAGTGGGCGCGCGCGAGGAATTTCCCCATGCCGCGCGCGTCGTATTTCAGGAAGCGGAGTATGCGTTCCTGGGGCCGGTCTGACGGATAAAAGGCGTCGTACATGCCGGGGAATTCTCCGTCGAGCTCGCGTATCACTTCCCTGCCCGCGTCGTCCGCTTTCTGCCAGATATGCCCTGCTGCATCGAAAAACTCGCGCACGCGTGCGTCCTTCGCAGCCTCTTCTGCCCACCTCCCTTCTGCTTCCGGATGATAGTGAAAGTATTCCTTATGATCTTTGGTGCCGATGACGCTCTCCTCACCTTTCGTGCGGATGTAGCCCATATCGGAGACGAGGTCCGTTGGCCGCTTCCCTACCATTGCATCTTTATCTTCCTGCGGCAGCGTAAGGAACTGAAAGAACTTCCCTACTGCCTGGTCTATCTCCTCGTGCGAGAGCGGAAACGGTACGGCGGTATAGGTTTTCTTGAGCAAATCCGAGAGTAGCGTCTCGCGCGTCGCCTGCTTCATCGCTTCTGACATGCGGCTATGCTAGCACGCAGTCTCCGGCAAGATAAAAAGAGACCGCCGGCGCGCAAGCGCCGGCGGAGCCAAAGGTTAGAGATTTTTCCTGAATTTTCCGCGAACCTCGACCGCACGTATGGTGCGATCGGGGTAGACTTCTTTCAGGCAGCTCGTTGCGATAGCTGCGACGAACCAGTCTCCTTCCTTGGTGTGGTCGATATCGCACACGCACAGGGTGAAAACCTTCTCGCGAGCGTCAAAGTTCAGAAATCCGAAGCCTTCGATGTTAACTTCGGTACTGGTGTCTTTCCGTGCCTCGCATGCTTCGCGTAGTTTTTGTGCGAGTTCGTATTCGAGATCCGCGTGCGTGGGTAGGCCTGTAGCCCAGAGAACAAGCTTGTTCTTGGGGCTAAAACCCCTCCACGTCTCGGAGACTCGAACCAGAACGCATAAGCACCCGCATTGCGCTGCAGACTCGTTCACGGTCGCTTTCGGCAAATCCTCAAAGTACATACGATTCTCCGATACTTTCTCTACGGATTCTCGAACTTTTCAAGAACCCGATAGAGGGGAGAAGTTGCCTTCTCCCAGTTCACGCCGGCGGGAAGCATTTGAGTGCTTCGACGATGGCGTGAACGCCTTTTTTGCCGATGCAGGGTATTTTCCCAAGCTCTGCAGGCGTCTTCTGCCGCAACTCCCCTATCGTCTCAATATCAGCGAGATACTGAAGCGCATGGGTCGTCATGGTCGGAAGCCCCAGGGTGTCGATAGAAAGAACATCGATATATGCAAGTGCAGTCATCGTGAGTCTCCTCTTTGAATCCTCGAATCATTCAAGGACTCAATAAAGAGGGCGAATGCTGTTCGAAAACAACACTCGCCCCAGCATGGAACCTGCAGATTCCTTTTGGCTTAGGCGTGCGGGGCGATCCCGCTCACTACGAGAAGCCCAGTCTCTACCGACGGCCTAAGCTATTACGCGTCCGGGGTGCTGACTCCCTTCCCGCGTCCTCCCAATAATATAGAGTATAAGTTATATAATGTCAATTATATATGATGATGAAATATTGACACCAAAACCTTTAAAATATAGAGTATTATTGAAATATGTCAGAAAAAACTGATGAAATTTCCGACAAGGATATACTCCGTCAGCTTGAGAGCATAGGCCTTACCGAGAAAGAATCCCGCGTTTACCTGGCTCTCCTCCCCCGGCACGACGTCGGTTCCTCGAAAATAATCAGCGCGACGGGCCTCCATGGGCAATTTGTCTATGACGCCCTCGACCGCTTGGAGAAGCTGGGTCTCGCAAAGCACGTAATCGCCAACGGACGGAAGAAATTCAGCGCCAATCCCCCGCTCCGCCTTCTCTCTATCGTCGAGGAGAAGCGGCTGGCGGCCCAAAACATCGCTCGCCAGCTTCAAGAGCGCTATAGCGGTAAGCATGAGCAGGATTTCGAGGTGTTCCAGGGAGAAACGGCGTTCATGATGCATCAATACGACATGCTGGAGCGCATAGCGCCCGACAGCGAGGTGGTCGCCATATGCGGACCGACGGAAAACTTCCTCGCGACCCTGGGCGAGGGAGAAAGCGACGAGTTCGAGAAAGCTAGGGTGAAGAAAGGCATGCGCGTGCGCTACATCGGGATGGAGTCCATGCGTCCCCGGCTTGCAGCAGCAAGAAAATGGCGTCAGCTCTGGGAATACCGCATCTTCCCCGGCTCTTCTACCGGTCTCGTGGACATGGATATATGGCCTGACAATCTCACCCTGAACATCTTCGGCGATCCGGTCATCTCGTTCACCATAACGAACAAGGCGGTCGCGGAAGGATACAAGGAATTCTTCGAATCGCTTTGGAAACTCTCCTCACCCTAGCTTTGGTATAGTGCGTACATGAAAATAATCTCGTGGAACGTAAACGGCATCCGCGCCGTCCACAAGAAAGGTCTCTTCCTCCCGTTCCTGAAGAAATATAAGCCAGACATACTCTGTCTCCAGGAGACCAAGGCTCAAGAAGGACAGGCAGAGATAGACATGCCCGATTACGAGGAATACTGGTGCTCTGCGGAGAAGAAGGGGTATAGCGGCGTAGCTATCTTCACGAAGACGACCCCGAACGACGTGCGCTACGGCCTCCCCGAAGACCTTTCGGAGAAATACGGCCTGCATACTGACGGCTACGGCGATCCCAGCAAGGAGGGGCGCGTCATCGCGGCCGATATGTTCGATTTCTTCGTAGTCTCGGTCTATACCCCGAACGCCAAGGACGATCTCTCTCGACTTCCCTTGCGC